>JAJYBC010000050.1 GCA_021779255.1 bacterium
GGGTGCGGTGCCGGAACAAAATGCGTGGCCAGCGGCAACCAGCGGCGCACCGCAAATGCGCCCAAGAGGTTGAGAATTCCCAACACCAGGAGACTAACTAAACTAATGCTGCCCGCCAAGCCGTCAACCCCATCAAACCAGTTGAGAGAATTAATAACCATAATTATCCACAGTAACGCGGAAAGAATCGCTAACCAAAAAGGGAAATAAAAAACTTCTCCCCAAGGTAAACGAATGTGATTGATGGTATCGCCAACGCTAATAACCACGCCAGCAGCGAGAAGCTGAAAAAATAGTTGTTTTTTCCAACTGATATTTCTTAAATCATCCCAAAGACCACCTGCCAGAAGGATAAGAACCCCAAGAATTAAACTGAAGAAATCTTTGGAAAGTAAAAAACCAGGAATAATTAATTGAAAAAGTGTCAGTAAAAAAATAAAAATAAAACCAATAATTACACCACCCCAGCGTTTATTTTTTTGATATTTTTGCCGGATCCACTTCCCTTCTCCCAGTTTTATTTTAGTAATCCGATGAAAAAAAATGGTGGAAATAGCAAGGGGCAAAAAAAAGAAAAGAAAAGCTTTAATTTGGAAAATATTCATAACAAAGTTCAGTATTATTGGCTACTTTTTCGTGGAAAATCGATTATTTTCAAAAAATCGAAGGATTATAAAATTTCGACAGATCTTTTGTTAGTGTTTTCCGGTTGAATAATAACGCGAATAACTTTTCGATTTTTAATCTTGGCAAGATCTTTATCGATAATACATTCCGGCCACTCTAAAAGGATAATTGAGTTTTTTTCTGCCAGAATCTCTTGCCAGTCGAGAGCTAATAAATCGGCGTACTTCTCGAGACGATAAGCGTCAAAATGGTAAAGTCTGGCTTTTTTTTGGTTTTGAGGAACTATACAATCATAAACCCGAAAAATATTGAAAGTCGGGCTGGTAATCGGATAAGTTATTTTTAGAGCCTTAGCTAGACCGCGAACAAAGACAGTCTTCCCTGCTCCCAAAATACCGGAAAGCAAAATGATCTCGTTACCCTGTAGCTTCTGGGCTAAATCAGCCCCTAATTTTTGCGTTGCTTGAGAAGAAGAAGAATAAAACAACATAGAGTAGATTAACCTAATTATTTTCATTAAAGTTTTCTGTCTATTTATTTATTTTGAGTGGAGAAGTCACCCTGCCGGGGGCACACTCAAAATAAATAAATAGACAGAAAACATAAAAAATAGTTCTTATTTATACGATAACGAGATAGTAGCTACATTTTACTAATATAGCCCCATTCCTCCCCTAGTCTTGACTGTTTTGACGCCTACCAGCATTTGCCCCGGATCGTCTTTTTTGATTAAAATTTGGGTAATTTGCCGGTTAACGTCAAATTGAATGGGTTTCCAATTGAGTCCACCATCGCCCGTAACGTAAAGAGTCATACCGGCTCCCATTGCCCAAAGTTGGCTGGGGTTTTGGGGAAAAGTCTCAAAAACATTGGGGGGAAAATTGGCCGAATTATTCAAAGTAACGATGCGACTCCAATTTTTGCCTTCGTTGGAACTGCGGTAAAAACCTTTATCGGTGGCGAAAAATAAATTTTCTTGTTTTTTCTCTAAGAGATAATAATCGGTGCCAATTTCGGAAAAATTAGCTGTCAAATCAAGCATTTCAAACTTAGAACCACCATCTGTCGAATGCCAAACTCCTTTACTGGTTAAAGCCCAAACCCCGTTTTCTTGGCTAGGGTCGAAAAAAATATTTTTAACTTTTTCTCCAAAAGGAAAAATCGCTTGCCAAGTGTGGCCTTGATTAGCTGATTTAATTGAGACTCCTTCAGAATTAACGGCTAAAATGGTCCCAGGGTGAAAAGGATCGTATTTTATTTGGGTAATGAAAGTGTTTTTGCCTGTTTCGGTGTAAATTTCTCGCCAATCAGTGCCGGCGTTTTCCGAAATTAAAATTTTACCTCGATCGTTAATGGAGGCGGAAATGTAAAAAGTGTTTTTATTTTGGTAGTCGGCTTCTAAACAGTGAACTAGGCTCGTTTCAGGCAACAATCGACGCCAACTTTCTCCAAATTGATCACTTAGAAAAAGACCTTGGCCGTTAACTATTGCCATAACCAAGTTGGGATTATTGGGATCGGCGAGAAGCTGATCAATCTCCGCTTGTGCCAAAGTCGCGGTACTGTTAGTAATGGTTACTTTTTGTTGCCAATTTTTACCGTTATCAGTGGTTTTATAGAAGCCGCCATCATTTGCGAGAGGCTGGCAACTGTTTCCCGATAAAGGAAGTGCCAAAATAATAGGCAGAAGAAGCAAAGAAGATTTGTTTTTCAATTTTTTAATTTTAAATTTAGGAATAATTTTGCTTTAATTGTAGCGTAAAATATTTTTTATTTCAAATAAATTTGAAGTTTTTATAAAATTAGTCTAGAAAGAGTAGAGTTATTATTTATTATTGATCCCGCTAAGATGAATCAAAATTTTCTCAATGTAAAAGAAAAAATCAAAAAAATCGATTTTCCAGCTTTTCGCGTTGGAGACGTTGTTCGAGTTTCTCGTCGCGTGAAAGAAGGAGCGAAAGAAAGAGTTCAAATTATTGAAGGAGAAATCATTGCCCATAAGCACGGTTTTGAACCGGGAGCTTCCATTACTTTGCGACGTATGACTTTGGGTGTGGCTGTTGAGCTGGTACTGCCTATCTATTCGCCTTTTACCGAAAAAATTGAAATTACTCGTCGTCGCAAGGTTCGCAAAGCAAAACTTTACTACTTACGTCAAATTAAGAATAAAAAGTCCAAATTAAAAGAAAATGTTGTTGCCACCAAGATTTTGAGAGAAGAAGAAATTAAGTTAAAAGAAAAAGCCAAAGAAGCTGAGAAGAAGATTGAGAAAGAAAAAGTGGAAGCGAAGAAAGAAGGGGGAGAAAAATAAGATAAATTTATCTTTAGGGCATATAGCTCAGTTGGTTAGAGCGCGTCACTGATAATGACGAGGTCCTAGGTTCGAGTCCTAGTATGCCCACTAAAACAGATTGTGTCCACTTTCTAGCTATTTTTCATTTTCAGTGCGAAGTCACCCTGCCGGGGGCACACTAAAAATAAAAAATAGCTAGAAAGCGTCAAAACATCGAAGGCTATTGTGAATAAAAAATGTATACAGTAATATATTCTGCGTCCGTAGCTCAATTGGATAGAGTACTTGGCTTCGGACCAAGGGGTTGGAGGTTCGAGTCCTCCCGGACGCACCAAACACCAAGTTTTTTGCGAGAATATCGAAAAGGGGGCAGAGATTGTCATATCGTTTGTTGGGTTTGTCTTGGTCAATGACTCGAAAGAGAAGTTATAAAAGTTGTTTTTAAAGGCAGAGAATTCTCTCCGCCTTTTTTTTATTGGATTTCAGAAAAAAGTTAAAATTTGAAAAAAATAATTTATTAGTCTATCTTATAAAGATAAAATATTTTGTTTAATAAAAAATAAACTCCACACCGAATGAGTTTCTATAATATCCTGTTTCCCTTTCTCATCTTGCTAGCGATTGGTGTGATTATTTACGTTTTGACACGTCATTTTCCCGAAATAGCGGAAAAAGAAGAGGCGCCGGTAGAAGTAGAAAAAAAACGTTGGTGGCAAATGATTTTAGGGAAAGGAGAGGGCATCTTAGGCTCTTTTCGGGTTTTTCTTTTTAAAATTGATACTCGGTTAAGTAATTCCATCAAAAAAGTGCGCGAGAAAAAAAATAAAATGGGGCAAGGAATAAAAGATTATCGGTTAAAACATAGAATTAAAGAAGAAAAACCCGTTATAGACGAAAATAAAAATTATTACGAAAATTTGGAGCAAAATAAAAACGACTTAGAAAAGAGCAAAGATTCTTTGCCTGATAAAACGGCCGAAGAGTCTACTGAAAGTCAAAAAGAGTCAATTGGAAGCCAAGAAGAAATAGATCTTCAAAAAAAAGAGAATCTTTTTTCGGAGTTGGCCGAGCAGAAAAAGGCTAATTCTAAATTTTCTTTGGTGAAAAATTTTTTTCATAAGAATGATTTCCCTGTTTCGGGAAGGACGGTGGAGGAAATTGTTAAGAAAAATTTTACTCCCAACGAGATTAAAGTGGAAACGCGGGAATACTGGAAGAAAAAAGAAGAAATGTTAATTCAAAGTGTTGTGCGAGAACCCAAGAATATTAATTTATACCTGAGATCGGA
>JAJYBC010000021.1 GCA_021779255.1 bacterium
ATCGGCCCTTTTTTATGCCTTACAAATACTTTCAAGGTCAATCGTTATGAACGGTAAATTCTCCAGTAGTTATTCGAGGTCACCAGTTAGGTAAGCTAATTTTTTTAGGTGTTCCAATGATAAAGAATCATTTTCTTCAATCTGGCAAGTGGCCGCGAAAATCAGATAGTCTTTAGCTTTTTCTAATTCTTTTCCGGCTACTTGACTGGCAACTTTAATTTTTTTCTTAGCTATTACTTGGAACTGATTGGATTTTTTAACCAATTTTTTCTGCGCTTTTTTAATCTTTGATCGCACTTTTTGGGGAGTTTTTTTCATAAAAATATTTTAGAGAAATTAAACAACAATCAGCAATTTATAATTTGCTAAACATCCGCTTTTTCTTTCAAATAAATTCCCGCCAACACAATTCCGATACCCGTAAAAATATAACCGAAACCGCTAGTTCCCATCGTTACTTCCAAGAACCGAGCAATCCCGATTAAAGCAAAAATCAATCCGAGAATAATAATGGAAACGCCAACCATCGCTTTAATTCCCAAACTCACTCGGACTTTCACTTCTTTTTTAAACCGATCAACCCCTTCCCAAAAGATGGTAATGGCTGATTCTTGAAGCATTTTAGCGAAAAAGCCCAGAGTTTCTCCACTATTAACTGAAACATCTTTGGAATCGTTTTTTTTGTTTTTTTCGGAAACCATGTTTTTAAATTTAGAAATTATTAAATATTTTTCTTATTCTTTTTTCAAAGTACCTTTAATATCGTATTGACCGGTCATCAAATTCCAACGAATCTGAAACAATTCCTTCAAGGTATTAAAATACCCGCCTAACGTTACGGTGGAAGCTTCATCATTAATCCAAACAACCGGCGATTCTTTGATCTGAAAACCCAATTTTTTAGCCAAAACCAACATTTCAATATCAAAACCCCAACGATTAATTTTCATCAAAGGACAAATCATTTCAGCCGCTTGAGCGGTTAAAATTTTGAATCCGCATTGAGTGTCTTTAACGCCCCAAAGGCCTCCTACTGCTTGGATCATCTTATTACCAACATCACCCGCCAATTCTTTCAAAAAAGGTTGGTGTTTCTTAATATTGCTCCCCTTGATATCGCGAGAACCAATAACCACCCCCACTTTTTCGTTTTCCTCAAAAAGAGGAGAGAAAGCTTCCATCTGATCAATTGTAACAGAATTGTCCGCATCCATAAACAAGCGAAAAGCTCCTTTGGCAGCCAACAAGCCCTGTCTCACCACATAACCTTTCCCATGATTTTCCGGATTATTGATAACTAAGAGATTTTTAACCATTTTTTGATATTTTTCCACCACCTGAAAGGTATTATCCGGAGATCCGTCAATCACCACAATAATTTCATATGGCATTTGGCGAGAACTTAAATATTTGTCCAGAGATAACAAAGTATTACCAATTCTCTTTTCTTCTTTATAAGCCGGAATGACGATAGAGAGCATTATTTTTTCTTTTTTAAACGAAGATTTCTCTTCCTGTTTTCCTTTTATTTCCTTTTTTTCTTTAGCTGTTGCCATGATTTTTAATTAATTTTCAAATTATTTTTAATCAAATTGGAGAGCCTGATTATCGACTAATTCAATATTGATTGTTCGCAAGAAAAGATAAGCGGCGTAGACCAAAATAATCCCAATCACCGCATTAACCATAGTCTTTTTAGCTTCTGAAGCCACCGATTTATTGCCCGCTGAAACCATATACTGAAATCCGCCCACCAAAAACATTAAAACTCCCACGATTCCCACCGCCGTTCCCGCCAATTTATAAACTCCATCAACATAAGTTTTGAGATCAACGCAAGAACCTCTACTCAAACCTGGTACTCCTAAACCCACTTCCAGACACCATTTCGCCGAAGCTATCCCCGGCAAGAGAGAAAGAAAAGAAACAACCAAGAAAACAGAAGCTAAGCTCAACCGACTTCCTAAAAGACTGAATAAAGCTAGAATTTTTTTCGGAAGAAGCAAAATCATCTCAGTGTGTTTTATTTATATTTATATTTCTGATATTATAATACGAAAATTCAATTTTTTAAATTCAAAAAAATGAAAACTAAAAGAAATATTTTCTCAAACTGGTTTTTATTATATTCTAAAAAAATCCCTTTGGAAATATTTTGGAACGAATATTCTTTTTTGCAAAATTTTCAAAAAAACAAAGATGGATCTCTAAATATTTTTTTACTTTATTTTTTTCTTTTTATTGGTTATCTGTTATCTTTTGTTCTGGCTGTGGCTCCTTTGATTTGGCTAAGCAACCTGTTTGTCAGAAAGCTCTTTGCTAAATCCTTTTTTCTTTTTTTCTTAGAAAATAGAAAAGAGCAAGAAATATCAAATCAAGAACAAAGATTCAATCAATTTATTCTCTGGATCAATCGAAGACCTCAACAACAATTTTTTCTTTTTTTAAACAATCTAGCTAAAGTAATTGGTTTACTCATTGTACTTTTGGGCGCTAATGAAGTTTATAACAGTTTTTTTTCTCATTCAACACCCGACTGGTTTGATTTTTTCTTTCCAGAAAACGGAACTACTTTTTTTTGGGGTGGATTAACTTTTTTGAATTTTAGTTTTTTTATGCAAGACTTTCTGATTGAGCCAAAAAATTTAAATATCGAGAAACAAAGAAAAATTCTAGCTCAAAGAATGCCACTCGCCATCAGAAAAGTAGTTATAACCTAAAAAATGTTAAACTCCGAAATTCAGCTACAAGAATTAAATCAAAAAAAGATAGCTTTAGCGCACGAGTTCCTCCTCTATTGGGGAGGGGGTGAAAAAGTTTTTCAAGAAATTGCTCGTTATTTCCCAGAAGCACCCATTTACACTCTTCTTTATCAAAAAAAAATTATTCAAAAAATGGGGTGGCAAAGAAGAAAAATTATTGCTTCTTTCTTGAATAAAATAGCTGTTTTAATTCCTCACCGCTGGCTTTTGCCTTTCTATTCTTTAGCCATTGAAGCTGTCGATCTCCGCGATTTTGATTTGGTTATTTCTTCCACTTCTTCTTTTATGAAAGGTTTGGTGGTTAAGCCCAAAACTATTCACATTTGTTATTGCCACACTCCCACTCGCTATCTTTGGGATATGAGTGAAAAATATTTACAAGAAAATTTTAAGAATAGTCCTTTTTGGCCTCAAAAAAAATTTTTAAGTAGAATTGTGTTAAATTATTTAAGAATGTGGGATCAAACTTCGGCTCGTCGAGTAGATTATTTTATTGCTAATTCGAAATTTACCGCTCAAAGAATTAAAAAATATTATCGTCGATCGTCAAAAGTTGTTTATCCTCCGGTTAAAACGAAAAAATTTTTTATTCAGCCCCAAAAAGGAAAATATTTTCTAGTTGTTTCCCGTCTATCCGCTTACAAAAAAATTGATTTGGTAATAGAGGCGTTTAATCGTTTAAAATGGCCGCTTTTAATTGCCGGCACCGGCCAAGAACGAAGAAAATTGCAAGCCTTGGCCGGTCCCAATATTCGTTTTTTAGGTTTTGTTAGAGAAGAAAAATTACCTCAACTATATGCTGGATCGCGTGCCTTAATTTTTGCCGGTGAAGACGATTTCGGAATTACAATGGTGGAATCAATGGCTAGCGGTAGACCAGTTCTTGCTTTTCGATCGGGAGGCGCTTTGGAAATAATAGAAGAAGGTCAAACGGGAGAATTTTTTTCTGCTCAAGAAGTGGAAATTTTGGTTGACGGACTGCGTCGTTTAGTAGATAATGAAAATAGTTATTCTCCAAAATATATTAAACAGAGCGCCGAACGTTTTTCTAGCGATAATTTTAAACGGAATTTTATCGAAACGGTTAGCAAAATGGTAAAAAGCTAAGAAACTATTTACCTCTCATTGAAATTATTAGATGAATTAAAAATTAGACAATTAGAAATTTATAAAAAATATTTATTTGCAAATATTATTAGTTTTTTCGATTTTATAAACTTTACAAACTTTCTAACTCTATAAACTACTATGTTTACTCGCAAAATTGGCATCGATCTCGGAACTTCCAATACTATTTTAACCGCCCCCAAAAAAGGAGTAATCGCCAGTGAACCTTCGGTGGTCGCTATTTCTTTGGAAGAAAATAAAATTTTAGCTGTCGGTCAAACAGCTAAAGAAATGCTAGGTAAAACTCCCGATATGATTCGCGCCGCCTGTCCTCTGAAAGATGGGGTAATTGCTGACTTTCGAGTAACCGAGGCTCTCATCTATTACTTTATTCAAAAATCAGGAGGAGCTTTCAAATTTTTTCGACCAGAAACTTTAATTTCTATCCCGGCGGGAATTACTTCCACCGAGAGAAGAGCAGTTATCGACGCTTCTTTGGAAGCGGGAGCTAAAACGGCTTATTTGGTTAAAAAACCAATTCTGGCCGCTATCGGAGCTGGTATTCCTATCAATTCACCGGCGGGAAATATCATCATCGATATTGGTGGTGGAACAGCCGAAATAGCTGTTATTTCGCTGGGGGGAATCGTTTCCGCTCATTCAGCTAAAGTCGGCGGTAATAAATTTGATGACGCTATTATTAATTACATTCGCAAAAAATATATGCTGGCCATTGGCAATCAAACAGCCGAAAGAATAAAAATTCGTTTAGGAAGCGCTATTTTGCAAAGTAAAGAAGAGGAAATGGAAGTTAGAGGAAGAGATTTAAGCACCGGTTTACCAAAAGTTATCAAAATCAGAAGTAATGAAGTAACTGAAGCCCTGCAAGATCAACTGAGAGATGTTATTCAGGCTATTAAAAAAGTTTTGCAAGAAACACCACCAGAATTAGCCGCCGATATCATTGACCGTGGCATGATTTTAACCGGAGGTAGCGCTCAACTCAAAAATTTGGATAACTTGTTAGCCAAAGCGGTTGGCGTCCCTTGCTACGTAGCCGAGGAGCCGTCTCTTTGTGTCGTTAAAGGCATTAAAATCGTATTGGAGAATTTAGATGTTTATAAGCGTAGCTTAGTTAGTTAATTTTTTTGTCAATTTACTTAACTATTTTAACTTTCTCTCTTGAAAAAATATATCGCTATCAATGCGACGGCTTTATTTAAGAAAAACAAAACGGGTGTCGAATGGTACACTTGGCAGCTATTACGCTCTCTGAGCTCCATTTGGAAGGAAAAAGATCCAACCGTTGTCCTTTTCGCTCCCCAATCAATAACTTGCTCCACTAAAAGAATAGCTTCGATCAGAAGAATTTTTTTACAAAAATCAAATTGGAAAATAAAAATTTTACCTGGTCGATTTTTTTGGACTCAATGGCACCTTTGGCGCTTTTTAACTAAAAACCCACCGACTTTGCTTTTCTCTCCTTCTTATTTATCTCCGATTTTTCTTTCCGCTAGAATACCTACCCTCAACGTTATTCACGGTTTAGAAGGAGAATATTTTCCAGAAGTTAAAAATTTTCGAGAAATGCTATTGGAAGATTTTTTTGGAAATCTAATTATTCGTAAAAGCACCCGTTTAATTGCCGTATCTCCTCATACCAGAGAAGATTTAAACTATTTTTTTAATATCCCTTTTGAAAAAATAAGTATGGTGCCCAGTGGTCCCGGCACAATAACCAATCTTTCGTCGATCAACAAAAAATATCCTCTATGCTTTCAAAAAGAAAACGATACTGTTAATTTTTTCTTTCTTGGAGGTGAAGCAGAAAGAAAAAATTTAGAATTAGCCATTAAAATATTTTCTTTGATTCAAGAAAAAATTCAACTGAAATGTCGTTTATGGCTCGGTGGCCAAATTAAAAAAAGCAGCTTTTCTGTCCACCAACTCTTAGAAAAAAACAGTGGTATATTAAAATTAGGTTATCTCAGCGAAAAAGAAAAACAAGAGTATTTCAGTCAAAGTCATTTCTTGCTTTATCCCAGCTTTTATGAAGGTTTTGGTTTCCCCGCTCTGGAAGCCCAAGCCTTCGGCGCTATTCCCATTGTTCTCAAAGGTAACGGGGTCAGAGAAATTACCGGCGACAGTATTGTTGAAATCAATCCGGAAGCGGAAAAATCCGAATGGTTAGAAAAAATTATTCAATTGATTAGGTCTGTTGATAAATTTACCGCATTTCAAATAGCCGGCAGAAACAATGTTAAAAAATACAATTGGCAAAAATGCGCCAAACAGATTAAAACCGTTATTTTAGAAACAATTAACCAAAAATAAAAATAATTTTTAATTTTTTATCGTGACTTACGAATCTGAAAGGAAAAAAACCGAAAAAGACTTGGCTGGTGAAGAAGAATTTTACCTTCTCATCAAAAGAACGGAAGCTATTGTGAGAATAATCGAACTAGAAGAAGGAGAAAACAAAATGCAAATTTTGGGTAACGACCCTATTTTTCGAGAACAACTAATTTTTATCCGCGATGCACTCAAAGAGTTAAGCAGAAAGTTAAAAGAAAAAAATATTCAGGAAAAAATTCAAAAGAACGTTAATTTAACCCACGAAATCGGTAACTTCGAAGTTTATCTCAATAGTTTCTCTCGTCTACGAAAGCTCCAAGAAGCCGGCAAAAATATTGAGGAATTATTATCGGCTTTACGTCGTAAAACAGATGAATTCTATAATTATTTAATTGACATTACTCACAATATTGATCTTTTCGAGAACGAAATCCAAAGCACCGAGCACTATCAAAAAGTAGCTTGAAATTTTATTTTTTATCAATAATTTTCAAAAAATTGACTTGCAAATTATTTCCTAAATTTCCAAAAATATTTAAAGGCGCTTTGAATGTGCACTAAAGTCATAGGGTTAAGAAAGGCATCCCAAAAATGACGTGTGGCACTCTGTTTACCATGATAATGGAATAAAGCCGACAAAGGAAAATAGACAATTTCAAAACCAGCTTCGCGAAAACGACGACACCAGTCGACGTCTTCAAAATACATAAAGTATCTTTCATCCATTGAACCGATTTTTTCCAAATTATCGCGACGGAGCATTAAAGCTGATCCCATAAGCCAGCCATCAAAAGAAACTGGCGCTTTTTTAGCGCTAAAATCGATCACAAAATTCTGCAATTTACGTTTGCCCCAAGCTGTTTTGCCCAAAATAGTTCGCCGATAAAGAATAATTGAAGGAGTATAAAAATGAAAAGCTGAAATTTGAGGTGATCCATCAAAATTGAGCAGCTTCGGTCCTAAAATACCCACTCGGCTGTTTTCTTTCAAATAGTTAATCATTTTGCCCAGAGAATTCTTAGTTAAAATAATATCAGCGTTTAAAATCAGTAAAAAATCGCCTGCGCTTTCTTTGATACCTTTATTGACCGCTTTAGAGAAACCGGTATTTTTTTTAAAAGAAAAATATTTAACCGGTTTTTGATCTAGGATAAATTGTTTGACTACGTCCCGAGTCTTTTCAATCGCTCCGCTATCAACTACTAGAACTTCACTTTCAGCTTTGATTATCTTTTTTAAAGAGTTAACCTCCTCAATGATAGAGTTGAGACAAAGTTCCAGTATGGCCGCGTTTTGATAGCTAACCACGACAATGGAAAGCAACGGTTTTTTCTTCTTCGGTTTGACAATTTTTCTTTTTTCCATTTAGTTAACCAATAAAAATAATTGCGAGAATCGGGACTAAAGTCCAAAGAAAGCGAGCCATATCATTAATAAAAAGCCAATGAGCCACTCCGGTAAACTCTTTTTGGACATCTCCCGTTAACAGAATCGAGACTGCGCTTAAAAGCAAGCCCGAAGCTAAAAACGCCCAGAAAAAAGTTCCCAAGAAACTGCTACTGCTGCGATCCAATAAATTTATTAAGGAGCGAGAAATCAGAAAAGACAAAATTAAAAATAGCAACAGGAAAATAACTATTTTTGCTAAAGGATAATTGCTCAACTTAAATCCTTGGACCTCTAAACCAGCAAAAGGCAAAAAGTTGTTAATCGCTATAGAAACATAAATTGTAAGGATAATTCTGATAATTCCACCTTTTCCTTGTTTTAAAGACAAAAATAAAGCTAAAACTCCGAGAAAAACCAACAAAAACGTTCCCCAAGAAGGTCTCAGCTCGGAAAAAGACGCAAACAAACGAAAAATATTAAAATCGGTCGGTAAACTAATCGCGCTTAACATAAACTTTGATTAGAAATAAAAGTCTTCTGCGTTATTATAAACCTTTTTTTTGAATTATTTTGGCGACTATCTTTTCAGCCTCTCCAATGAAAGATTCTTGATCCCGCAGGTTATTAATAATAAAATCAGCTTTGTTTTCAAAAGAAGGAACTTCTTTCTCCGTTAAAATTTTCTTTTCTTGCTCAATAAAATCAACCACACTGGTCTGCAATTTATCTTTTTGACGATGCTGACTTTCTTCTCTCTTTTTTATTCTTCGCCAACGCTGTTCATCGGAAGAATTAATATAAACCAAAACGAAATTAGAACCAAATTCTTTTTTGAGAAGTACAATTTCTCGCCAAACACGCATACCGTTAAGAATAAAAAAACTTTGTCGACTTTCGGCCAATTGCTTTTTTATTGCTTCGATTGCCACTTTTGACAAGATTCCTTTATCAAATCTTCGTCTAACTCTCCCAATCAGCCAAGCGATACTGTCTCGATCTTCCGGTAGCCAAAAAAGTTGCAAGGCTTGAAGAATATAACGAGAAAAAATAATTTCTTTCCCTCGATATTTATTAACTAAATATCGAGTTAATAAATCCTTGCCCGAAGCTCTTTTTCCGACTATCCCCAGAACTAAAAAAGATTGCCTGCCATTTAATTTTTCTCGATTTTTTAAATATTTTTTAAGCATAAAAATTATTCACTTATTTAAAATCAATTTTTTTGATTACTATTCTTGTTTTTATTGGAATTATTATTTTTATTAGAATTATTATTGACGTTATTATTATTGTTATTACTGTTTTTATTGTTCGTGTTAGTATTAAGATTGCTACTGTTAGAATTACTGTTTACTGTTTCCGGAGCAGGTTCCCCCGTTCGTTTCGTATTTTCATAAACAATCATTTGGTCAACTGAAGTGCCAGTTCCATAAAGAACTCCTATATTTTCTTTGGTGGAATTCAAAAAAATATTACCTCCAAACATTGGGTCATGCACCACGTATTTACCGTTATTGTCTTTATGATGGATAACCACATAGTGACCCGCTCCTCGACCGTTAGCTCTCACAAAAACAATCACGGGATTATGATTGGCAATTTCGCTGTCCACGATATTCCAATCGATATTGCCATGAGCATATCCGCCCACTCTTTTCACATTTTGCCAAATATCCGGCCAAACAATCAGATCCTGAGAGAAAATTGGCTGTTTTGCTAAAATACCGGGGCTGATGTTAACACCGTGATATTTTAAAACCATTGCTACACAAGTTACTGCGCAACCGTATTTGCTCATTTTAGTATTGGAATTGCCAATGTCAGTATCACCCCAACGTGGATCTTTCTGAGAAAAATACCAATCCGCCGAAGCCAAACCGGAAGTTGGTTTTATTTGATGAGATTGAGTGGCACCCAATTCGCTTGATCTAGTCATAGAAAGTTCATCGATGTCACCTAATAAAGTTTGTTTTTCTTCTTCCACTTTTTTAAGCATTGCTTGATAGCGACTTTCTTCTCCCTGAGTTTCCTGCAAAAGACTCGCTCGTGAATTCTGCTCTCCTTCCAAATATAAACCCTTTTCCACTTTATCTTGTCGACTTTTTTCTAAATCATCTTTTTTATTTTTCTCAGAATTTTGTTTCCCTGTCAATTCTTTCTGTAAATCATTAATTTCTTGCATTTTATTAAAAACTCGATCATTCGTTTGCTCCGAGTAAGCCACTTCTTGAACAAAAGAAGAAAGTTCTGAATAAGAAAGAAGGATTTCTAAAGGATTTTTTATTTCTTTACGATAGAGATCGTTTAAAAGAAATTTTAAAGCTAATTTCTTTTTTTTAATCAATTCATTTTGTTGATCTATCTGCAATCCCAAAGAAGAAATTTCTAAATTAAGCAATTCGATTTTTTTTTCCGCTCCCGAAACTTCTTCTTTGGTCGCGTCAATTTGATTATTAATAATATCTATTTGGTTTGCCAAAGTTTTTTGCTCACTCTGCTTTATCTCAATCATTTTGTTATAATTTTGAATTTTATCCTCTATTTTTGATAAATCGCTCATTTTATCTTCAATGGATTGATCCTGCTGTTGACCGTTAATATTGGTATTTACTCCGTTGTCGTTGACGTTTGAATTAGAATTGCTATTCTGATTTTGATTTTGATTCTGATTCTGATTACTGTTATTATTACTATTTTTATTAGTTGCTTTAACTGAATCAACTGTTAACAACAAACTGACTAACATTAAAATAAGAGTCGCGATTCCGGAACAAAAAATTTTTTTTCGGCAATTCACTGTTTTTTTTGATTTTATTTTTTTTAGCATATCTAAAACAAGATAAAAGTTATTTCATTCAATTTTAACTCAATTTTTGAGTACTCCTTCATAAAACATAATACGAGAAAAATAAATTTTTGCCAGTCTAAAATTATTCGTGCTAAAATTAGAAAATAAAAGCGTTGTTCTTTTTTCTCTTTTTAATTTTTAACTTTATTTCTTACTATGTTAAAAATTGGCATCAACGCTCTTTTTCTCCGAAAAAGCGACACTGGAATCGGACGAGTCACTCAAAGTTTAATTGAAGAAATTGCTAAATTAGATAAAGAAAACACTTATTTTCTTTATGTTGATAATCGACTTTCCGTCAAATTTCCGGCCAATTTCAAAGTCAAAATTATTTCTTCCGGTTTTTATCGGCGAGAAGACTTGATTAAACAAACTTTCTGGGAAAGAATCGCGATTGCTCGTGAAGCGGAGAAAGATCAATTAAACGTTTTCTTTTCACCTTACAACGCTGCTACCCGTTTCAAAAGTACTCCTCATCTTATTCTTCTGCACGATGTTGTCTGGAAAGTTTTTGAAGCCACTTACCTCTACAATTTTCGCCGACGTATTTATGCTCAACAAACTTTTGAAGCCATTCGCACCGCCAAAAAAATATTAACCGTTTCAGAATTTTCCAAACAAGAGATCGTGAAACATTTGGTTTTAGAACCAGCCAAAATTAAAGTAATCGGCGCCGGTGTTTCTTCGGCTTTTCGTCCTTTAGAAAAAAATGATTCCGGAGTTATTAACACTCTCAAAAAATATCGAATCAATTCTCCTTATATTTTTTATATTGGTGGTTTTGAAACTCGCAAAAACGTACCGGTTTTAATTCGAGCTTTTGCCAAATTAGTTAAAAATTACAGCCATAACTTGAAAAATAGAATTTTAGTTATCGGAGGTGAAGCTCCGACCATCAAAAATCCTTTGCTCGATGACGTCCAAACCTTGGCTGAAAACCTAAATCTTGGTCAAAAAATAAAATTCGTTGGTCATCTTTCCGACGAAGAAATGGCTCATTTACATAACGGAGCCGATTTTTTTGTTTTTCCTTCTTTCTATGAAGGCTTCGGCCTCACAGTTTTAGAAGCAATGGCTTGTGGAGTTCCTATTATTGCTTCTCAAATCGGTTCTGTCTTGGAAGTTGCCGGCGATACAGTTAGCTATTTTCATCCTGAAAGAGAAGATGAATTGGTTCAATCGATGAATCGATTTTTAACCGATCAAATCACCAAGGAAGAACTGCGAGTTAGAGCTATTAACCGCGCCCATAATTTTAATTGGAAAAAGCCAGCTCAATTATTGTTGGCAGAATTAAAAGAACAAGCGAGAAGATAGTTGGCAAGGAGGTAAAGATATGGTAGAAATTTTTTATACTGCCTCGTCCCAGTAGCTCAACCGGATAGAGCAGCGGCCTTCTAAGCCGCAGGTTGCAGGTTCGATTCCTGCCTGGGATACAATTTTGTTTCTTAAAAAACAAAATCATTCCCAATGAAAAAAACAAAAGAACAATTTTTTATTCCCTTTTTTGCCCTTATTCTTTTCGGAGCTAGCTATTTTGCCTATGCAGAAGTTTTTCCTTTGGTCGCTACCGTGCCGGAGATTAGACTGGATAAAAATCTTTTGAGTTTGGAAGATCCTTTGATTATTAAAATTAATGGTTCCACCGTTCAACATAAGATAGAATCTTCTTTTACTCTATCACCGGAAGTAATCGGTAAATTGACTTGGCGAAATAATGATTTAGTTTTTACTCCTACTCAACCTTGGTTACCCGAACAGAATTATCACGTTAGTTTCACTGGTCTCACTAAAACCGCCTCCGATTTCAATTTCAACGATAATTTTAAAACTCAACAATATCCTTCACTAAAAACTACCACACCTCAAGAAGGAGATGTGATCGACCCTCGTAGTCCTTTAGAATTTCGTTTTAACGAAGAACCCGGCAATTTTCGCTATGAATTTAAAATAGCTCCATCCTTTAAATATAATTTATCCATCAACCCAGAGAAAAAGATCTTTCAACTTATTCCCGAAGTGCCTCTGGCTCAAAATTCTCAATACCAAGTCATTGCTTACGCCAGCTATAAAGACAAAAATGATCAAATGTGGTATCCGAAAGAAATGGCTAATTTCAAGTTTAAGACTAATTCCCCACCGATTATTGAAAAAATCCTTCCCGCCACCAATGAAGAAAGCGTTAAAAATTTTACCCCTGTTAAAATTTCCTTCAATAAACCGATTAAAGCCGAAAATGTTGAGAATTTTATAGAGATTACGCCCAAAACTAACGGAAAATTTCAACTGGAAACCGATTCTAAAATTTTAGTTTTTAAACCAAACAGTTGGGTTCCTAAAACCAAGTATACAATAAAAGTAAAGGCCGGTCTTAACGCGCAAGACGGCACTTTTCTCGATAAAGATTTTACTAGCAATTTTATCTCTTTTACCGAAACCGGCATTATTCAAAATACTGCTTCAACGGAAACGGCAAAAATAAAGGAAGGTCGCTATGTCGATGTTAATCTGTCCAAACAATTACTTTCCATTTTTAGCGATGGAACTAATGTGGGAAACTATCGCGTTTCCAGTGGCAAAAAAGGGATGAATACTCCCACCGGAACTTTTCATATTCTTAGCAAGAGACGTCGTGCTTGGTCCAATGAATACAAACTTTTTATGCCCTATTGGATGCAATTTACTCGTGAAGGTCACGGCATCCATGAATTGCCAGAATGGCCAAGCGGTTACAAAGAAGGAGCCAACCATTTAGGAATACCGGTTTCTCATGGCTGTGTTCGTTTGGGTGTTGGCCCAGCTCAAACCGTCTATAATTTTGTCGACGTTGGCACACCCGTATATATTCATTACTAGATTAGAATACTGTGTTTATATAAAGAAATTTGTATCTTATTCCATCATCTTTTCCGCCCAATAAGCGCCGCGGAGTAAAGTTTCTTCATCCCAAGCGTCGGCCATCAACTGACCGCCGATAGAAAGCTTTTTGTTTTCTCTTTCGATCTCGCCGATTGGTAGGGAAATAGCGGGAATACCAGCCAGATTAGCCATCGTAGTAAAAGCATCGGCTAAATACATACGAACCGGGTCAGCCATTCTTTCGCCAATTTTAAATGGCAAATCAGGACTAGTCGGCGTAAAAATTAGCGGACTCTGTCTGAAAATCTTTTTTAAACTTTTTTGAATATAGGAACGAACTTGTTGCGCTTTGCCATAGTAAGCGTCATAATAACCGGAAGAAAGACAAAAAGTACCCATAACGATTCTTCTTTTAACTTCTTTACCGAGTAATGTACCTCTCACACCAGCTATGTACTCATGCCAACGGAGAGTTTCTTTTCTAATCTTTTCCGGTATTACTCCAAAACGACTGCCATCGTAACGTGCCATATTACTGCTAACTTCGCTAGCCATAATGATATAATAGCAAGCCACCGCTTCTTTACCTAAATAAGGAATTTTAGTAGCTTGTACCTTTCCTCCGTTTTGTTCCCATTTTTGCAAAAATTTCTGAGATTTTTCGGCGATAATCGGATCAGAATCATCAATAGATTTTTTGTCGTAAGCCAAAACAAGACCCTTAATTCCTCGATCAAAATCGCGACGAAAATTTTTACCCGCAAAACCACTAGAAGTGCCGTCATATTCATCAGGGTTAGCCACCGCCGAAAAAACTTCCGTTACGTCTTCTACGTTTTTAGCTATCACTCCAACTTGATCCAGCGATGAAGCCATGGCCGTTAAACCATAGCGAGAAATTCGACCATAAGTCGGTTTAAAACCGGTTACTCCGCAAAAAGCAGCCGGCAAACGCACCGAACCTCCTGTATCGGAACCCAAAGAAAAAACACATAAATCTTTGGCTACCGCCACCGCCGAGCCGGACGAAGATCCTCCCGGCACTCTGGTCTGATCAATAGGATTAACACAGACTCCAAAAGCTGAATTTTCACCAGAACCTCCCATCGCAAATTCGTCGCAATTAGTTTTACCTAAAATGATCGATCCGGCTTTTTTTAAATCAGCCACCGCTTTGGCATCATAAGGTGGAATATAATTTTCCAAAATTTTAGAGGCACAAGTGGTTCGCAGACCTTTGGTCAGAAGAACATCTTTCACGGAGACAGGCAAACCTTCTAATGGACCAATTTTTTTTCCCGCTTTGATTTTTTGATCAACCCTTTTTGCCTGTTTCAAAGCTTCTTCTTCGTTCAAAGTTAAGTAAATTTTATGGTCGCTATCCTTTTCTTCAATTTTAGCCAAATATTGTCGCGTGATTTTTTCAACCGACAGTTCCCCTTTGACCAATTGATTATGTAATTGAGTAATAGTCAATCCGTGTTTCATTATTTTTTGTACTTATTACGTTGTTAGCAAAATAAAAAAAGCAATTAGCCCCAAAACCAAAAAGAAAAAAGAGACTCCCAGATAAATAAAAACCAAGTAAAGAGCGCTCTTTCGATCGGGACTATACTTCCAAATATGATAGAGAATAGCGCCACTGAGTAAACTGAAAAGCAATAAAACAACTACGATTAAAACGGATAACCCCGTCTTCATAAAAAGACTTTAAGAATAAAAAGTCTCACAGTCATTCACTGTCTAATCCTTTTTAAATTTAAACAAAAAAATTCGAAAGAGGCAAAAAATCAGAGAAATTACAACGAATTAGACGATGAAAGATATTATTTTCGTAATTTTTTGTTCCATCTTTTGGAATAAGCTACTAGCTAAAAACGACCAACTCATTTTTTCAGTCAATTTTTCTCGCCATAAAATTTTTTTCGCTTCCACTAAGATGTTTTTTTGACTGTCAGCTAGTTGATTTTGACTTTTTGAATTTTGGTTTCCTAATGAATTATAACCCTCCACAGAAAAATTTTTGGTTAAATTATCCGAATTATTTGTTTTTTCTAATGAAACATTATCTTTTTTTTCTTTAATTTTATTATCGCTAAGTTGAGAATCAATTTTTTGACCAACCGTTTCAATTGTTAAATCCTGAGGATTAGTTATTAGAATTCGATAGCTTTTACCGGATATTTCTATATTGCCTACCGCTTTTAAATTTCTCCCTTTGTAATCATTTGTTTCAGCAGTGCTTTGAGTAAAAGAAGGAAAAGCACTAATTTTTTCCCGATTAAGATATTGATTCCAAATAAAACTAGAAGTGTAGACTGTGATTGGATATGCTGGTTGATTTTGATTTTCTAGGAAAAAATAATTACCGCTTTTTTTCAAAATTCGACCCTCGATTTGAATTTTTCGACCTTCATATTTGGCTGGGTCAGACCAATCAATTTCATTGGCTTTCAGAAACGAACTAACGTTTTTTGCCTTTTGCTTTCCAGATTCTTGTTGAATGACCAGATCGCTTCCTTTGCCAATACCAATTTGCCAGTTGGATTGAAAATTCTTAAGAAAACCATTATTGATAGTAACAATAGTATTTTTTTTATAAAGAGCCGAGAGAGTCGAGAATTCGGATCGACGTGAAGCATAAAAATTAACTGCGACCAGCTCGTCAAAGACTTGCAAATAGAGCAGACCTTCTTTAACAATGTTATAAGGGGCCACAATTTTACCTTGCAAATTAACTGTTAAAGACAATAAATTTTTTTCTTTCATTCTAACTTTCACTTTTGCCCAATCTTCCTTTGAATTAATAGTTGGCGTTTTTTCTGGGCTATTATTATTTTTGTTTACTACTAAAGTTTTACCCTCCGGAAAGTTATTATCACTTTCTTCGCTTACTGTTTGGTTAGTATTCATATTCTCCGAATTAGCAGTCACTTCGTTTAAACTTTCTTCTTTAACTATAATTAAATCAGTGTAATCACACGTTTCCCGAGGTAGTCCCCAAGAACAAGAACCCTCATAACAAAGCCAAGCTTGTCCGGAATTAGCTGCATCGGTGTTTACTTCATCGGCCAAAGAACCGACCGGATTAAAAAGTTTTATTTGTTCTTTATCGTTATGCAAAGTAAAAATAAATTCCAATCGCTTAACAATAAGGCAACCATTTGAGGCTATCTCTCCCTTTAAATTATAACAATCACCACTAATATTACAAACTTTCCAGCCCGTTAAATCAACAGTTTGATCGGAATTATTTTTTAATTTTAAATATTCGTTATCTTTGGTGTCTGTGCCTTCCGGATTGGGCATCATTTCAACCACAGAGATCTCGCCCAACAAATTATTTTCAATAGCCTTAACTAAATTAATATTAATTAATAAACCAAAAAATACAATAAGAAAAACATACCTGCGAGGACGTATTGCTATACGCCCATTTCTATTAAAAATTCGCCCGTATTTATTGACCGTACATTTCATCCAAATTGATGTTGATTTTCTTTCATCAACTAGAACAGCAGCGCCTTTTAGACAACAAAAGGGCGACATAAATCTTTTAGGTTGCATAGCAAGAAATTAAATATTCTTGCCAGCTTAACACATTGATTATTAAAAACTGATAAAAACATTATAAAAAAATCCTCAACAAAAATACAATTATGCTATTTCTATAATTTTATTTTTTAACAATTTTTTTTGTTTTCTCTTCGTTCATAATGGCCTCAAATTCTTCTTTTTCTAACGTTTCTTTGACCAAAAGAACGCCGGCGACTTCATTGAGTTTATCCTTCTGTTGACGTAAAATTTTCCGCGCTTTTTCCAAAGCTACATGAATATATTTTTCTGTTAGTTGATCAATCTTATCCGCAGTTTTTTCCGAATACGGTTTTGCTTCATGCAATCCTTTAGATC
>JAJYBC010000022.1 GCA_021779255.1 bacterium
TTGGCAACTGTTGATCCGACTATTTCCGGCACGGTTACCAATCTTTCCGTTAACGTAGGTGATCAAGTAAAAGAAGGACAACATCTTTTTAGTATTATTAATGACGATTTGGAGGTTAGCGTTAAACAAGCGGAATCATCTTTAAGGCAAGCCAGAGATAATGTAGATTCAAAAGAAGTTGCCAGAAAACAGGCAAAAGCCACCTATGAAGCAGGGGTTAAAAAAAATAAAACACCTCCTAAAACCTATACCGACAAACAACTGTCAGTTATGAAGGATCAAATTGATTTGGCTGATAATGATATTGAATTGGCCAAACAGAGCTTGGAAGCGACACAAGCTGATTATAACAATCAAGTTACTACCGCGAATAAGAGAGAAGTCACCTCACCTATTGCCGGAACAGTTAACGAAGTTAATATTAAAAACGGAGATGACTTGGGTAAAAATTCTTCTTCCGGCTCGACCAAGTTATCGCCGATTATTATTGGAGATTTGGGAACTTTAAAAGCCCAGGTCTCAATAAACGAAGTGGATATTTCCAAGGTTTCCATCGGACAAAAAGCGATGTTGACTTTTGACGCACTAGACAGTCTTTCAGTCTCCGGTAAAGTGGAAAAAATGGATTCTTTAGGAACCGTGGCGCAAGGAGTGGTAACTTATAATGTTACAATCAGTTTTGATACTTTGGATAGTCGAATTAAACCGGAAATGAGTGTTTCAGCTTCGATTATCACGGATGTTAAGCAAGACGCGATTGTTGTTTCCAACAGCGCTCTAAAAACCAATAACGGTCAAAATTATGTGGAAATTCTAAAGGGCGACAAAGCCGAAAGAGTCAATGTTAACATTGGAATTGCCAATAATACCGAAACAGAAATTACAAAAGGAATTAATGTCGGCGATAAAGTTATCACTCAAACAATCAATCCGAGCGCTAATTCCAACAGAAATACCAATTCGAGCGCCAACAGAAACACGGGTGGCGGCGGAGCGGGAGGACTCCATCTACCGGGTTTGGGAGGTGGCGGAGGTCGAGATTAACAAATTATCTTATGATTTCTTGTAAAAATCTAACTAAAATTTATAAAAACGGGGATATCGAGACAAGAGCGCTGGACGATGTTTCTTTTACGGTTGAAAAGGGTGAATTCGTGGCTATCATCGGCCCATCTGGGAGTGGAAAATCGACTTTGATGCACATTATTGGAGCTTTAGACACTCCAACTGGCGGAAAGTATTTTTTAGATGGCAAAGAAGTTTCCAAAATGAAAGAAAATGAACTTTCCGACTTACGCCGAGAAAAAATTGGTTTTGTTTTTCAATCGTTTAATCTTCTGAAAAGAACAACTGTCTTGCGAAATGTGATGCTCCCGCTTATTTATTCAGGAATGTCAATGAAGGAGCGAGAGAAAAAAGCCCGCGCGATGTTAGAGTATGCCGGTTTGGAAAAAAAATTATTTAAAAATCTTTCCAATCAATTATCGGGTGGACAAATGCAAAGAGTAGCCATTGCTCGGGCGTTGATTAACGATCCGGCGATTATTCTGGCTGATGAGCCAACCGGTAATCTGGATACTAAAACCAGTCGTTTAGTGATGAAGTCTTTTCAGGAATTACATAAAAAAGGCCATACGATCGTCTTAATTACTCATGAAGACGAAGTAGCCACTTTTGCTGAAAGAATAATTTCCATTCGAGATGGTAAAATTGAGAAAGACGAGAAAAATGGATAAAATTGAAAATTAAACAATTTAGCTTATGCTTTTTGATCTTTTTAGAGAAATAATTTGGTCGTTAGCCGGCAATAAAGTGAGATCGAGTCTGACGATTTTGGGTATTGTTATCGGAATTGCCTCGGTGATTACTATGGTTTCTATCGGTCAAGGAGCGCAAGCCACAATCGAAAGCAATATCCAGTCGATTGGCTCTAATTTGATTATTGTTATGCCGGGAGCCAGTCGCAACGCGGGACCCGTTTCGGCCGGCAGAGGCAGCGCCCAAACTCTAACGCTGGATGATGTTACTGCCATCACCACCCAAATTAACAATATTAACAGTGTGGCGCCGGAAGTTTCCAGACGTTATCAAATTACAGCTAAAGGTAATAATACTAATACCCAAGTTGTCGGAACAACTCCGAG
The DNA here is from genome assembly GCA_021779255.1 of bacterium. GTDB lineage: Bacteria > Patescibacteriota > Minisyncoccia > CAIUEV01 > CAIUEV01 > JAJYBC01. The sequence goes on from JAJYBC010000022.1 coordinate 2,145, forward strand.
CTATTTAAATGTACGTAATGTAAAAATGGATTTAGGAGCTTTTTTGACCGATCAGCAAACCAAAGCCTCAACCAAAGTAGCTGTTCTCGGCCCAACGGCAAGAGATGATTTATTTGGAACGGATGCTAATCCCATAGGATCAAAAATACGTATAAATAATGTTGATTTCGATGTAATTGGAGTTACTATGGCTAAAGGAGGCTCAGGATTTAATAATCCTGATAACAATGTTTACGTTCCTATTACTGCGGCTCAGCATTTTTTGTCGGGCAATAGCTATGTTTCAGACATTAGCGTGGCGGCCAAAGATCAAGCTTCGATGGCTTCTGTTCAACAAGACATTACTGATTTATTATTAAAAAGGCATAATATTACCGATCCGACCCAAGCGGATTTTAATTTAATGAATCAAACGGATATTATCGCTACGGCCACCAGCATTACCGGTACTTTTACCATTTTGCTTTCCTCGATCGCCGGTATTTCCTTGCTGGTCGGCGGTATTGGAATTATGAATATGATGCTTACCACAGTAACGGAAAGAACGCGCGAAATCGGACTTCGTAAAGCTGTAGGTATTAGACGAATTTATATTAATTTACAATTTTTGGGTGAAGCGGTGGTTTTAACTTTTATGGGCGGAGGATTAGGTGTCTTTCTCGGCTATCTGGCTTCTTTGGGAGCCAAAGATTTTTTAAATCTTAATACCGAGATTTCGGTTTCAGCCATCGTTTTGGCTTTCTCGGTTTCAGCGGGAGTCGGAATTATTTTCGGTTTTTATCCGGCCAGACGAGCAGCTAATTTAAGTCCAATTGAAGCGCTAAGATACGAATAAGAAAAGAAAATTTTTAATTATAGACAACATAATCTTCAGGATTTTGGTGTTTTAAAAATTTCCTTAGTATAATCAGATTAATCAGTCTAATTAGGTTAATTCTGAATATGCTCTTCTCCACCACTGAAATTTTAAATGGGATTTTGCAATACAAATATGTCCTTATTTTTCCCGTTGCAATTATTGAAGGGCCAATAATTACCATTATGTCCGGTTTTTTAGCCGCTCACGGTTTTTTAAATGTTTTAGTTCTCTATCCCATTTTGGTTTTAGGTGATTTAACTGGCGATTTAATTTATTATTTTATTGGTTTTCTAGGAGGTAAAGATTCGGTAATCAAATGGGGTAAATTTGTTGGATTGACTCGACAAAGACTGGAAAGACTGGAAGAACATTTTGAGAAACGGGGTGGCAAACTTTTAATTTTCGGTAAAATTTCTCACGGTATCGGCTCTGGAATTTTAATGGCGGCCGGTTTAGCCAAAATGCCTCTTAAAGATTTTTTTTGGTTTAATCTCTTGGGCACTTTACCAAAATCTTTATTTCTTTTGATTATAGGCTACTATTTTGGTCAGGCGTATCAGCAAATTAAAGTTTATTTTGACTATACCGCGATTTTCTTTATTGGCAGTTTAGTTATAGTCTTTTTATTGTATTTATTAGGTTCTCGATTACGTCAAATTTTCAATAGTTACTTAACTTAATTTTATCTATGAAAATCGCGGTTTTTTCTGATAATTTTTATCCCGAGCTAAGCGGAATTGCCGATTCGGTCGCAACTGCCGTTACAGAGCTGGGAAAAAGAGATTATACAATCCGAATTTACGTGCCGGAATATTCAGTAGAAAATTATAAACTAGCCGGACTTTCCTTGAAGGAACCAAATTTGGGGAAAAAAGTGAGTCTTTATCGTTTAAAATCCTTACCTTTTCTTGGACCGACCAAACAATCCAGAGCGGTTATTTTTAGTCCTTTGATTTTGTCGGAGATTAAAAAATTTAAACCGGATATTATTCATTCCCATCTTTTTTTTGGAGCGGGGCTAGAGGCTCTTTTTGTTTCTAAAATTTTAAAAATTCCTTTGGTCGGAACCAGTCATACCCCGATAACAGAATATATTAAATCTTCCCAAGTAGGCAGTGATTGGCTTAAAAAAGCCAGTTCGGAATATGTTTCATGGTATTACAATCAATGCGAAAAAATTACCGCGCCTTCCAAATCAATTATTGATGAGATGAAAAAAAAGGATTTTAAAAGGCCTTTTGAAGTTATTTCTAATCCAATTGATTTGCGCTCTTTCAAAAAAGTATCTTCAATCGAAAAAAAGAGACTAAAAAAATTTTTTGGATTTCAACAGCAAACGATTTTCTATGCCGGCCGGCTTTCCCCAGAAAAAAAATTGGAAGTTATTATTCAAGCTGTTAATTTAATTGATAAAGAAAGGGAAGATTTTAATTTGGCTATCGCCGGAGAAGGTAGTGAAAGAAAACCGCTGGAAAATTTAGTCAAAAAATTAAAATTGGATAAAAGAGTTAAATTTCTAGGTATTTTAAGTAAAAAAGACTTGGCTAAAGCTTACCAGGCCTCGGATATTTTTGTCATTATGAGTACCGCTGAAACTCAGAGTATCTCTCTTATGCAAGCTATGGCGACGGAGTTGCCCGTCATTGGAGCTAGAGCGAGAGCTTTACCGGAATATATCAATTCACAAAATGGTTTTTTGGTCAATCCTGGTGATTATCAAGACCTAGCTCAAAAAATTTTATTTTTATTTAAAAATCCTCAATTAGGTCAAAAAATGGGCAGTAAAGGGCAAAAAACGGTTAAAAATTTTTCCGTGACTAAAATTATCAATCAGTGGGAAAAATTTTATCAAAATATTCCAAAAAACAAAAACAAAGAGTAGAATCACCAAAAGTATCTTGATAATTTTTAATGACGAAAAGATGAAAATAAGCTTAATCATTCCCGCTTACAACGAAGAAAAAAATATTCGAGTTTGCTTGCAAAAAGCGTTAGAGAGAGCCCCTAAAAATTTAAGGGAAATTTTGGTGATAGATAACGCCAGTACTGATCGAACGGCTGAAGTGGCTTCTTCTTTTGCAAAAACCAGAGTTGTCTCTGAACCTAAAAAAGGGATAACTAGAGCTCGCCAAAAAGGTTTGGTGGAAGCCAAAGGAGAACTTTTGGCTTATGTGGATGCCGATACAAAAATACCAAAAAATTGGTTCAATCTGATTAATCAAGAATTTTCCAAAGACAGTTCTCTTGTTTGCTTGACTGGGCCTTACTACTATTATGATCTACCCGCTTGGCAACGTAAAATTATCGAACTAACTTATCTTTTTTTTATTTGTCCGGCTCACCGTTTTATGAGCAGTGTGGTGACAGGGGGCAATTTTGTCGCAAAGAAAGAAGCTTTGGAAAAAATAGGAGGTTTTGACGAAACAATTCCCTTCTATGGAGAAGATACCGACCTAGCTGTGAGATTGAAGAAAGTTGGTCGGATTGTTTTTTCTCGAAACTTTTATATCAACACTTCCGGTCGTCGTTATATTGAGGAAGGTTTTTTCAGGATAGGAGTAATTTACGTGATTAATTATATTTGGGAAACTATTTTTCGTAAACCTTTTACGACGAATTATAAAGATGTCCGACTTTAAAATTATCTAAAACAAAACAGTTCATAACTTCTTTTCCTCGTGAAACATTCGATAATCTTTGGTAAATAATTTTTTAGCTATTTCAAAAATAGTATAGGTGATAAAAAAGGCGGCAAAAACGTCAATGGAATAATGAAGATGTCCCAAAAGCATACTTGTAGCAAACAACCAGCAAAAAAAGAGTGAAATATAACGAATCAGTTTCTCTCGCCAGAAAATGAGAGCTGCTAAAAAAGGCATGCCGGTGTGGCCGGAAAAAAAGTAATCGTTGCCAACAGCTAGCCAAGAAAACCAATCATTGGGGTCGAGAGCGATATGCCCAGTTGGAGGACCAAGATGAGTTAAAGAAACGAAAATCGAACGGATAAAAACAAATAGAGCCATACTTTTAAAAAAGAAAGGAATCCTTTTCGGTTCGATAAAAACGAAAAAAAGCAACAAAAAAATAAAAGTGGAAACTCCTTCGTTAAGAATAAAGTTAACGTTGAAGGCGGGTAAGTTATCCAATAAAATATCTCCGACCGGTTTAACCAAGCTGCTGCCAGTGTAAATATTGGAGAGATAATTGAAAATCAAACTTAAAAAGGCCAAAAGAAAACTTAACAGCAGAGAAGTTATAAATCCTTTCTTTTTCCAACAATCCCGATATCTGAAAAATATTTTTTCCATTATTAATTTTTTAATGTTTGATTATTATTTAAGTATTTTCAAGAATTATAAATAATTTTTAAAAATGCAACAAGGGCGATAAAATACGTTGCGAAAAAGATAAATCAAAAGTAATATGAAGATGCGGGGCCTGTAACTCAGTGGTCAGAGTAATCGGCTCATAACCGATGAGTCGGAGGTTCGAATCCTCCCTGGCCCACTCCTAATAATTTTTTATTTGAATTATGGATAAAAAAATCCAAGAGCTTCTGACTCGAGGGGTGGAGGAAGCGATCGATAAAGAAAATTTACAAAAAAAATTGACCAGTGGCAAAAAATTGCGAATTAAGTTGGGCATTGATCCGACCAGTCCGAACATTCATCTGGGACGTTCCATCCCTTTGTTAAAATTGCGTGATTTTCAAGAATTAGGTCATAAAATTATATTGATTATCGGTGATTTTACTGGTTTGATTGGCGATACTTCCGATAAAGATAGCGAAAGGCCGATGTTGGACGAGAAAACAGTCAAAGAAAATCTCAAAACGTATATTCAGCAGGCCGGTAAAATTATCGATATCCAAAAGACGGAGATTTATCACAACAGCAAATGGCTAAGTAAGTTAAATTACGCTGAAATTACTCGTCAAACTGACGCTTTCTCTCTCAACGAATTTATTTCACGAGAGAATATCAGCTTGCGGCTCAACAAGGGCAAAAGAGTTTCTCTCAGAGAATTGCTTTATCCTCTTATGCAGGGCTATGATTCGGTGCAAGTTCGAGCGGACGTGGAAATTGGTGGGACTGACCAACGTTTTAATTTATTGGTTGGCCGAAACGTCCAAAGGCTGCATGGACAGCAGCCGCAAGATATCATAACCAATCCGTTGATTGAAGGATTGGATGGTCGCAAAATGAGTTCCAGCTTTGGCAATACAGTTAATCTTTTTGACTCGTCCAACGATATGTTTGGTAAAATTATGTCGTTGAGAGACGAATTTATTTTGCGTTATTTTATTTTGCTCACTCGAGTTCCTTTAAAAATAGTTGAAAATTATCGAGAGCAGATGACAGAAGGCGCTAATCCACGCGATATTAAGTTAAAATTGGCTAAAGAAATTGTTAGTCTCTATCATTCATTGCCAGAGGCGAAAGCGGCGGAAGAAGTTTTTATTCAAACCTTTTCCCAAAAAAAAGTGCCGATTGATTTACCGAAATTTAAACCGCAAGATCGAAATATTATTTCTGTTTTAACGGACAGTGGGTTGGCGACATCTCGTTCGGAAGCGCGCCGGTTGGTTGATCAAGGCGGTGTTAAAGTCGGAGGTACGGTTGTGGATAACATTAATTTTGTCGTCTCTTCCGGTGTCGTTTTGCAAAAAGGGAAAATTAAATTTTTGGAGATAATATAAATAAAATTTTCAATTTATTAAATTGATATCGAAGGGGCAGGTCGCGACCTGCCCGTACTTTATTTAAATATCGTTTGAAAATTGTATTATTGAAAATTGTAAATTGAAAATTTTTGTTTATTGTCAAAAGAAAAAAGCCATCGGAAAATCCGGTGGCTTTTGAAATTTGATACGATTACGGTGTAGTATGGGCAGATCGTGATCTGCCCCTGTTAATCATGGACGGTTACACTATCCCCAGCTTTAGCTAGAGCAAAAATTTTTTTGGCGTCCGACTCGGATAGTCGAATGCATCCGTGTGATGCCGGTTTACTTTTAAGCTCACCGACGTGGAGAAAATGTCCTTGATTAGTAAAGCGGATAGCATAAGGCATGGCGCTTCCGTATTTCTTGGAAACGTACTTTTGCACTTTTCCTAGAACTTTATATCTCCCCTTGGGAGTATCCATGCCTTTGCGACCGGAGCATACTCTTCCCCAAAAAACCAGTTTTCCACTTTCGTAGAAGCCGAAATTCTGGTTTTTTAAGGAAACTCGTACTTCTCTCTTCTCGGTCGTTTCGATCATCGTTGGCGGAGACTTAACTTCAGCGGAAAAAACTTCGTTGGAGAAAAGTGCTAAACAAACGAGGAGGGATAATAATCCAGAGGTTATTACTGACATAACCATCAAGACTCGAACCATCCGAAAAATAAGTTTCTTCTTTCCTTCCATTTCCGAATTCCTTTCTTGCTGTAAATAACTTAGTTTCTATAGCTTTTAAAAAATCTACTCGTTTTTTATTTTTTGAGTGTGCCCCCGGCAGGGTGACTTCGCACTCGAAAAGGAAAAAACGAGTAGATTTTTTTACCATAGAAACTCCTAACAACCTTAGATTATAGCATTTTTAGGCTAAAAAGTCAAGATAAGTGTCGCACAATATTTTTATTGTATCTCAGTTTGAAAACATTTTTTAATGGACAAAAGGGTATTGCATTAGCATCAAAGTAATATCTTTCATTTTTTTTTGATTTACAATCCTATAATAAATTTAGCATCCTACTCTTCTTTCGTCAGCGGCTTTATAGCCGTCGTTGGGGTTGTTGTGAAATTGGCGAGCGTTGGGATTATTTTCGAAAGCCTTTTTGGCGGAACAGTAATTGATTTTACCGCAATCGGGGCTGGAAAATTTACGATTGATAGGATTCATTTCGCCGACTAAATTAATTTGCATAATAGTGCCGTTACTTGCACTCATATATTCTTTGCTTTTATTTACAAAGCCACAGCGAGAATTATTACCCATGGTGGCGCAACCGGCCGAAGAATTTTTTTCTCCCGAATGTTGGCCGCAACGGCTCATAGAAGTAACCGGTCCGCCAAAAAGGTTGCGAGGATTAAGTGGATCGTTACTAGTGCCGGTTTTATAGCCATCGTGAGAGCCGTAAGAGCATTTATCAATAAAATTGATACTATTTTTAAAATAAATTGTGGGACCTTTGAAAATTTTCCAGCCCCGACCCCACATAGAATCATTACTCAGGCCTTTTTTAAAGTCTCGGGCGCCGTACTCCTGCCCCTCAACACCTTCGTTGAAAGCGCCATTTTTGCCTATTAATTCACCTTTTCTTGATAAGTAGAATATTTTACTGATGTTTTTCACGTAATTTTTATTAAGGGGATCGACAGGGTTAAGTAAAACAACCAGAATGCCGTTATACGGAATTTGCTTATCTTTGAGTCCGATGCATTCTTTTAACTCTTGAAAAGAAGGAGAAGGGCTAAAATTACCGGCGCCTTGGTCGGGAGGCAATTGACCGTTATCGGGTCCGGGCGGTGTGCCCTCATTGTTATTATCTGGACCGCCATTTTTGGGCGGTTCGCCCCCGTTTCCTTCTCCGCCATTGCTAGCCGGCACATCTGATCCTTTGCCGAAATTGTCATTTAAAATTTTATCATACCAATCGGGTACAGTTTTGTTTTTGTTATAAAGCCTATTAGCTTCATCCGCTTTTTCTTTCTCGGAAAGATTATCTAAAATATTTTTACATTTTTGATTTTCGGCGGAGCTATTGGAAATTTGACCGACACACTGACGATGACTGATTTTAGCTCCTTCGGTTGTATCGAGACAACTATCCGTGACAGACTCGGGATAAATCATCATTACGTCGCCCTCACAACCGGAAGCGGGACACTTGGTAGTTTTGAGCTCAATTTCTTGGCAAGTTTTATTTTTTTTAATTTCTGTTTGATCAATGTAGGAGCCATTTTTTTGAATATCTGTTTCTTTTTGGGACACGAAAGAGGCGGAGATGATTTGATTGGGAGAGGTGGTAACTTTTTGAAGAGTGGAAATTATTTTAGCCAGTTCGTCTTGATTAACCGTAGAAGGAGAATAACCCAGATAATCTTCCAAGGCGAGATTACCGGAAACTTGAAATTGATCGGTATTGATTTTTTGAATGGAGAGGATCTCGTTCCCAGTGGAAGAATTCGTTTTATTAGTACTGCGATCGGCGAGGGTGGAAGACGGGTTGCTATCTTGAAAAATAATTTTATCTCCGGTTGCTAAAAATTGAAGACTGGTGATGATATCATTAGAACTAGTCTCGGCTAAATTGATAGGCGTGGTTTTTTGTCGATTAGTAATCAGAGCCTCCAGTTTCTTGGAAGCTAGAGACTTATTATTTTCGTTGGGACTAATTAGCCGATCTTCTACGCAGCTGAATTGATACCAGCCATCATTGTTTGTGGGTGTCTGCAAAAAAGAAAAAATTGTGGCAACAACCAAAAAACAAAGTAAAGCTGAAATTAGACCTCCGGTGGCTGAAAAGATAATTCTTTTGGCTTTTTTGATTTTTTTTTCGTCTCCAAACCCAAAAATATAGAAGAAACCGCCAACAATAGTCATTAAAACAGCCACTACCAAAGAAAGATTCATTAAGAAATGAAAAAGGTTGTTGACACTCTGGAAAAAAGAGCAGATTGAACAATCTCCTCCCCCGCAAGTGGTTATTTGATCCATGATAGTTGTGTATTTATCTGTATTTTATTTAAGCTGGTTGCAATTTTCTTTTAAGTATGATGGCCAGATCTTCTAATTTTTGACATTTTTAGAAAATATAAAAATAGGTTATTTTTATAATAAAGAGACAAAAGAATTTTGTAAAGATGGAAGTATTAAAAAATCCTCAACATTTTGTTAAATAGTTTAAAAATAAATTAAATAAAAATGAGTAAAAAAGGGTTTCTAGGCTCTTTAACGGGAGCGTTATTAGTATCTCTAATGGTAGCTGTGCCTTTGGCTTGGGCGTCTCACAAACTATCAAAAGTGAAACAAATCACTAAAGTGCCGGGGTTTAATCCCGTCTATTCGACAGACGGCCAATACATTGTTTACAGCTGGAGAAATACTAATAATACCGAAGGGCGACTTTATAAAAAAACGGCTAACAGCACAAGCAGAGGGTCATCTATCACTGATTCCAATGCCAGTAGCCCAGTTTTTTCACCAGACGGTAAATATATCGTCTATGTTAATTTGGATGATGGTAATCGACTTTATCGCAAAGATGCCAATAACACGGAAGACGGTAGCGCTATTAACGATGTTAGCTCGGTTGATCCGGCTTATTCACCCGATGGAAAATATATTATTTATTGTAATTCGGATGATGAAGGAAAAATTTATCGAAAAGATTTTGATGATAAAAAAAACGGCAAGGCGATGAATATTGCCACTTCTCATAATCCGATTTACTCGCAAACGGGTAATTATATTTATTATATTGGTATAGCTGATGGTAAGCTTTATAAAAAGGATGCGAGCGACGATACGGATGATGGCAGAGTGATTGATGGAATCAAACCTAATTCCTTCACGATTTCACCTGATGGAAAATCTATTATTTATAGCCGAGCCGATAAGAAAGGCTTGCTTTATGAAAGAAGAATTACGGCTGGCGGTTCGGGTAGTAAAATAAATAAATATACTTCCGATGAACCTAATTATTCTCCGGACGGCAAATACGTAGTTTTTTCCAATGGAGATAAAAAAGCTTATCTTTACAGTATGAAGGCGAAATAGAAATTGAAAATTTTATTTAATATTTAAACTTTCTTATGCCCAGAGCTTCCCAAAAAACAAAATCAGTTAAAAAAAATAAAAAAATTGCTATTCACAAAAGAATTCATAACCATCTTAAAAAAAAGTTGGTCGCTCTTAAGAAAAAGCATCGACACACGCATAAAGTGGTTGTTGTTATGAGTTTTACCATTCCTTTAATTTTAGGATTTGTTTTTTTTGGGAGTGGGGCGCTCTATTTTTTTGAGAATTATCAAGATAAAATTTTCCCGAAAGAAGAAATATCAGTTAGCTTGCCGGTAGTGAAAGATGATACGGTCAATTGGGCCGGTTATACCGATTCATTAACGGGTTTTACGGTTAAATATCCTGATTTTTGGCATAATTCAGTGATCGATGGCTCGAAGGATAACGTGAATTTTTTACGTAAAGTGACTTTTGACAACGGTTTAAATCAGGAAGATAAACGTTTTAAAGGTTTTGCCGTTTCGATCTACGAGGCTAAAAAATATTCCGGGCCCGTTGGTACGGACGAGCTAAAAGACAATGGCAATCTGACTCAAAAAGACACTAGTTGCCAGAAAACGGAATATATGGAAGCTTCTTTGGGAGAAAAAAGTTATCCCGTCCAAGAAGTAAATATAATCGCCAATGATCCGTGTTTTCAAAAAGTTTTCTTTTATAGTCTCACTAGAGGAAAATACACTTACAACATCTATCCTTTGATCAACACAGAAAGCCAAAGTTTGCTCGATTTGGGTTTAAAAATTGAAACAATTAATAATTTTCCCAAATTTTTTGAAATTTTATCCACCTTTGTTTTTCCAGAAGAAGTAATTAAGGCTGAGCCGGAGAAAAAAGTTGAGCCTAAACCAGTTCAAAATATAGCGCCCAGAAGAGTTTTAATTCGTAAAGCCACCTGTCCGAACAAAAATGATCATCCTCGTAAGAGTAGAACAAAAAAACATCGCCATATGGACGAAGATTGTTGCATGGATCCTGACGAGTGGCCGAATCCGAGGTGCCAATACTAACAATAAATTTCTAATTACCTAATTCACCTAATAAAATTCCTATGGCTGATTTTCTTGATCGAATATCTCCTTCCATTTTAATTTCAACTATTTTTTTGTTGGCGCTTGCTCTCGCGGGAGGGTTGGTTTGGGCGGGAATTAAATTATCGCCAATTATAGTTAAAGAGCCAAGCTTGGAGGACAAACTTCAATTAAAAAAAAATTCAACGAACGGAGCCAGCGACGGAAGTAATTTTTCTAATAGCAATGATAATTTCGAAGATGCTCTTTTTGCCAAGAAAGAAATGGCGACTAACTCTAACAATAATCAAGAAAATTATTACAATGATAAAGAAAATCAAGTCGGGAGCGATCAAATTTCAGGAGGTGAAAAGAAAAATAACAGTAATAGTCAAGATGTTCTTTCGGGGAATTCTAGCGGTACGAACGATACAGTGCCGGAAAGTTATCAAGGAGGAAATAATCAAGATAATGGCGGTCAAAATATCTCAAATGATTTAAGCGGTGGAGAAAATAATATTTCTTCAAATAGTAATAAAGAGATTTACGAAGGAAGCGCTTTTAAGGCTAATTCTAACCAGAATGTTAGTTATTTAATAGGCGTCGGAGGTTGTCGTTATCCGGCGGGGGATGTTTCTCTTTGGTGGCATTCAGCGACAAAACAACAACAAAAGTGTTATATCAGCACAAACGGTCAACCGAATTTGAATCGGCCGCCCTATTTTTGCCCTTACGAAAATAATGAAGATTGCTATTATCGATGAGATAAAAAGCTCGGCACGATATACTTGACGGTTGAATAATTTAGGATAAAGTTAACTGTAACAATAATTATTACAATTAATTTAAAAAAAATGAGAAATATAGTTAATATATCTCTCCCGAGGGTCTTAAACAAAGAAGTGGAAAATGAAGTAAAAAGGAGCGGATACGCTTCCAAGAGTGAATTTTTTCGTTTTTTAATTCGTTCTTGGAAGACCAGAGAATTAACTGAGGAATTGCTGGAAAGTCGTAAACAATTTGAGGCGGGAAAGTTTAAAAAATTAAAATCTTTAAGAGATTTAAGAAAGTAAACCATCATAGAAGACAATGGAAATTTTTTATTCGCCTAAATTTGCTAAGCAATACCGAAAATTATCTCTGGAGATTCAGCGAGAAGCTGATAAAAGAGAGATAAAATTTCGAAAAGATCCTTTTGCTGAAAGCTTAAAGACACATAAACTAAGAGGTCGGCTGGAAGGGTTTTATTCTTTTTCTATTAGTTATAAACATCGTGTAATTTTCGATTTTCACGATAAAAAGACAATCATATTTCATTTAATCGGTGATCATGATATTTATGACATATAGTATAAAAATTATCAAAAAATAAAAATGTTGCTATCAAAAAAATACAAGAATTGGCGGGAGTTTTGGTCAAAAAATAGTTATCTGACGCTTATTTTGGCTTTGGCGTCTTTTTTACGTTTATGGCAATTAGGTCGACGCGATTTTTGGTACGACGAAGCTTTCACCGGTGTAGCTGTCAAAGAAAGCTTCTCCGGAATGATGCAGATGATTCTAAAAGATGTTCATCCCCCGCTTTACTATTTGGCGCTGAAAAGCTTTTCGGCGTCGTTTGACTATAGCGTTGTTGGTATTCGTTTGTTTTCTGCTATTTTCGGCATTCTCAATGTCTATCTGGTCTATTTGCTGGCTAAAAAATTATTTTCCAGGCGCGCCGGTCTCTGGTCGGCTTTAATAGCGACCATTTCTCCTTTTGCCATTCAATATTCACAAGAAGGTCGGATGTACTCGATGTTTGTTTTTTTTATTTTGTTGGCCACTTATTTTTTTGTTTTGGCGCTTAAAGAAGATATTAAGACCAGTTATGACGAAGAAGGCAATAGATATAAAACTCTCTGGAAAGAATATCAATATTATTTGTTTTTTGGTTTTTTCTTGGGTCTTTCGGCTTTAACTCACTATATTGGTTTAATTTTTGCGCCGATTTTTTACGCGGTTTTCTTGGTTTGGAGTCTTGGCAAGGGTGAATTGTTAGAACAAAAAGTGAGCTTGCGAGGTAATTCGGTTTTTTACGGTTTTGATTTATTGAAAAGATTCTTGCCGAGCAAGGGAATTTTATTTGCTTACGCGACATCTCTTTTAGTTTTTTCACCTTGGATTGTTAATTTTAAAAACCATTTTATTCGCACCAGTAATAGTAATAACCTAGATTGGATTCGTTTGGCCAATTTCGGTGATATTGCGGTTAACCTCCAAATGTTTATTTTCGGCACGCCCTTGGGTGAGATGTCTTCCGGTATGCCGGGGCCGAACGAATTTCAAGGAATAGCGGAAATTAGCGCTTGGATTTTGGTAACGGTTATCTTGACGGCTATCGTGACTTATTTATTTTTAAGTAAAAAGAAAACCAAAGAAATTCTGAGCGTATTATTATTATCGTTGGGTTTTATGATTTTGGTTTGGTTTTTAGGTTTTTTCGGTAAAAAGTTTTTTGTGGCGCGTTATCTGTTGGCGGGAGGTTATTTTACTTTTATTTTATTCGGAGTTTGGTTAACTCGCTTAAAACTTCCCTTTTCGATCCTAGCTGTTGGTGGCTATCTTATTTTGCTTCAAACAATCGTTCCCTTAGGTTATTCTACCGGTTGGAACAAGTTGGCGGTAAATTTAAATAAATACGAAGGTCAAAATTTCTACATTCTCAATTCTTTTGATTATTTGATTGCTAAATATTATTTGGGCGCCGATCGTTTAACTTTGTATAATGTTGATTGGCCACCTTACAATCCGGATTATTGGGCGGGCATTGGATCGAGTCTTAAACGAACGGAAAACTTTGAAGATTTGAAACAAGATAAAAAAGGGTATATACTCTCAAACGTTCAATTGCCCAAAGAAAAACGTCCCGATCAGGCGTTTGATCCGAGCGTTTTGGAATTGTTTGTTCAGTATGATGATATCTTGGT
>JAJYBC010000023.1 GCA_021779255.1 bacterium
CGCTTGATCACTTAGATTGATATCAGGCGGCAAGATAAGGATACCCGCTCTTCGGCATGACGCCGCATACTGCGCAACTTTATCAGGACGCGAAAAACTGTCCGTCATCAAAGCGGCCATAAATTCAGCCGGATAATTGCCTTTCAAATAAGCGGTTTGGTAACCAATCATTGCGTAACAAGTAGCGTGGCTTCGATTAAAACCGTATTCGGCGAATTTTTCCATGTCGGTAAAAGCTTTTTCGGCAATTTCTTTTTTAATACCCTTTTTAACACATCCTTTAACAAAATCTTCTCTCAATTTCAAGATTAATTCCGCAATTTTTTTGCCCATTCCTTTACGCAAGGTGTCGGCTTCTCCGCCGGTAAAACCGGCCATATCCTTGGATAGTTGCATCACTTGTTCTTGGTAAACAATTACGCCATAAGTATTTTTCAGAGCCATTTCCATACTAGGATGAGAGAAAATGATTTTCCTTTTACCGTGTTTGCGAGCGATAAATTCATCAACCATACCGGAGTTGAGTGGCCCCGGTCGATATAGGGCGGCCATAGCAATTAGATCTTCAAAGACTGTTGGCCTTAATTTTTTAAGATAACGACGCATTCCAGCTGATTCAAATTGGAAAAAACCCGTTGTCTCTCCTCGTTGAAACAGCTCAAAAGCCTTTTGATCGTTTAGCGGTAAATCATTCAAGTCTATTTCTCTTTTGTGCCGATATTTTATGATATCAACAGTTTTTTGCAATAAAGTCAGATTTTTTAGACCTAAAAAATCCATTTTGAGCAAACCGACTTTTTCAACCGATTTCATTTCATACTGAGCAATAATCGTTTTGTCGTCATTACTAGCATATTGTAAAGGGGCAAAATTAGTCAAATCTTCCGGCGCTATAATCACTCCGCAAGCATGACGGGAAGCGTGACGCGCTACCCCCTCTAACCTTCTGGCATAATCAATCATTTTGCGAACAGCCGGATCTTTTTGATAAATATCTTTTAGATCATTGGCTGTTTTTAGAGCCTTATTAAAGTCCGTCATCATAGGCACCATTTTGGCTACTCGATCACAAAGTTCGTAAGGATAGTTTAGGACTCGACCCACATCGCGAATTGAAGCTCTGGCCGCCATAGTCCCGAAAGTAATAATTTGAGCCACTCTTTCTTTGCCATATTTTTTTGAAACGTATTCAATAACTTCATCTCGCCTATCATCAGCAAAATCAACATCAATATCGGGCATACTAATTCGATCGGGATTAAGAAAACGCTCAAAAAGCAAAGCATATTTTAAAGGATCGATTTCCGTAATACCTAGCAAATAAGAAATTAAACTACCGGCCGCCGAACCTCTGCCCGGTCCGACAACCACTCCGTTTTTTTTAGCCCAATTAACAAAATCTTGAACAATCAAAAGATAAGAGGAAAAACCCATTCGTTTAATCGTTTCCGCTTCATACTCAAACCTTTCTCTAACTTTGTCCTCACAATTTTTCAGATTTTGACCGTAACGTTTTTTAGCTCCCTCGTCACATAATTTATAAAGAAGGTTTTCGGCTGTTTCCCCTTTCACTGTGGGAAAAGTCGGCAACAACAACTTTCCTATTTCTATGGTTAAATTACATTTATCAGCAATTTTCAAGGTATTATCGCAAGCTTCCGGAACATCCAGAAAGGCGCTTCTCATTTCTTCCGATGTTTTGAAATGAAGATCAAATTCTTTCAGAGAAATTCGATCGGCGTCATCAATTTTTTTACCTGATTGCACACAAAGTAGAATATCTTGAACTTCTTTATCTTCCGGTTTAACATAATGAATATCAGAAGTGGCTACCAATGAAGCGCCGGTAGTTAAAGAAAGTTTTTTAATTATATTATTTAATTCTTTAGACTGAGAATGAGGTTGTATCTCTAAATAGAAGTCGTCTTTACCAAAAATAGCTTGATATTCCTTAATGACTTTTTCTGCCTTTTCTTTCTTGCCTATTTCGATAAGACGAGGGATCTCGCCGGCATTACAGGCAGAAAGAGCAATTAAACCTGCTGAGTAGCGTCGTAAAATATTTTTATCAACTCGTGGTTTGTAATAAAAACCCTCCAAATGGCCTAGACTTACAATTTTTAACAAATTTCTATAACCTTCCTGATTCTTGGCTAACAAGACTAAATGATGATTTTTTTCTCCACTTTTAAAATCATTTTTTTCTTTGTGATTTTTAGTTAGATAAACTTCACAACCGATAATTGGCTTAATACCCGCTTCTCTGGCTTTTTCGTAAAATTCGATAGCGCCGTACATTACGCCATGATCCGTAATGGCTAAAGCCGGCATTCTTAATTCTTTGGCGCGAGCCACCAACTCACTAATTTTGGCCATGCCATCCAGCAAAGAATAATGGGAGTGAGTATGCAAATGCACAAAATTTTTAATCATAAGAGAAAAATCAATTTTTGGTTTATTTATTTATATATTATATTATTATAATAAATAGGAAAACCATCAAATTCAATCAAAATTTTAAAACGAAAATAAAAATGCTTTCCGCTGTTGCTTTTTTCAACGCTAAAAGAATCCAAAAAAGAATCGCTGATTACGAAGAATCTATTCGCAAAACAGAAAAAGTTTTTTGGCCATTGCTTTTTGCCTGTGCCCTTTTTACCGATTTATTTGATATTGTTCCTGTTCTAGGTAAAATTGTGAAAATAATTTGCCTTAGTGTTATTTGGTATCACCTCTATATTAAATTAAGAGCTCCTTCTCATTTGGACGACGAGGTTAAAATTAACGTTAGTTGGCGCGTTCGTTTGTTCTTTCGACTACTTGGCGTTGTTGATTTAATCCCTTTTATTAGTCTTCTCCCCTTGACAACCCTTTCTATTTTTATCGTTTGGCGCAAAACTCGAAAACAGGTTTTAGAAAAAAAACAGGAAATTATTAAATTAGAACAAAAGTTAGAATCTCTTAGCGCCAGCTACTCCAACTAAAATTATTTCAAAAAAATTCAAAAAAGAAATTAAAAATGCAAAGAATAATAAAAGAAAAAAAGAAAGCCTCTATACCTAAAAAAACAGCTAGAAAAAAAATTCTCTGGAGTTTTTTGATTTTTTTGATTGTCTTTAATATTTCTTTTTTACCTTTTGAAGCCAAAAATCGGTTAAATAGTCAGCATAATTTTTTTGTTTCTTTTACTGACGTTCCGATAGCTCAAGCTGATTTAACAACAGTAATTCAGATTATTGATCCTATGTCGGGCGCTATCAATAAAATTAGTAAGGTTTTTCCGGATCAAAAAACTTTGGACGATTTTTTAAATCAAACTCCGGGAGCTACCATCGAAAGCATCGTTGATTCAGCCGTTAACCCCACTGGCAACGGTAGTTGGTGGGATCCCAGCTCTTGGAACGCCACCGCTTGGTTGGCTAAAAGAATCGCCGAATATATTATAAACTCGATTCTTGCGGTTATTTACATTGTGATGTGGTTTTTTTACTCTCTCATTTATGGTTTGACTTCCCTCGCCGAAAAAATCTTGGCTCTAATTATGGATCCGGAATTTATTGGGAAATTGCAAGGTTTTACAACTAAAGATTTTGTTAAAACTACCGCTCAAAAAGTAGCCGATTTTTGTAATGGTATTTATATTTTTATTCTGATTTACATCGCTATTGGAACTATTCTAGGTAACGTTAGTACCAAAAAATTACTGGTTAAATTAGTTTTTGCCGCTTTTTTAACTAATTTTGCTTTGGTTATTTCTGGTGTCATCATCGATTTTTCTCAGGTTGTTATGTACTCCGTTTGGGATGGCATTAAAAATCAAGGTGGCGGAGAATTCACTCCCGGAACCACTATTTTAAATAACCTTCAATCAAAACTCAAGGTTGGCTACACTGGCTCCGGAGAGGCCACCATCGGCAATATCCAGATAGACGCTCTCGCTTTTTTGGCTGGCGGTCTTAGTCTGGCTTTACCAAAAATTATCGCTCTAGGAGGACTTTTAACTCTTGGCTTGGCTCTGGTAGTCAGTTTAATAACGATTACTTTTGTTCTGATGATTCGAATTGTCGCTCTCTGGATTCTCCTTATTTTGTCGCCAGCCGCCTTTCTCCTTAGTGTTCTTCCCCAAACGGAAAAACATTGGAATCGCTGGTTTGAAGGTCTCACAAAATACGCTCTTTCTGGTCCTATTCTTGTTTTTTTTCTCTGGTTTGCCCTAAAAGCCGAGAAAGGCGTTAAAGGTGTTGCTAAGATTCAACAAAGTGGCAGCAATGATAATGTCAAGAATATCTTTTTTAATTTCGTAGCCGAAAACGTAGCGGTGCTGTTCGAAATGTTTACTTTAATTATTATTATCTGGGCTGGCATTCTCATCGCCAATGAATTTGGCATCGCCGGTGCCAAAAATATTAACGGTTTAATTAACAGAAGCTCCAGTTGGGGCAAAAAGATCTTACGCGCTCCCGGCAAAGTTCTGGCTACCACAGCCGGAGTCCTGGGTCGAACCAACTATGTTGGCTCCAAGATTTTACAAGGATCTCGCGAAAGAAAATTGGAAGATTTAGAGATTGCTCGCTCCAAGGCTATAAAATCACGAGATTTAGACAAAGTTAAAGCCATCGAGGATCAAATTAAGCAACAGCAAGGAGTTATCAGCAAAGGCTCCCAAGCTCGAATCAGTCGCACTAAATTTTTCTCCGCGATAAATCCTCAAATGATCAAGGGTTCTTTAGCCGATTTTTGGCGTAATTCCAACAAAGAATATATGGACGATTCCGAATCGGCTCTTCGTGAATTCGGCAACAAATTTTTCGTTGATAAATTGCTTTTCAAGAAAAGACGTTTAGTCAAAAACGCCGGTAAGTTCACCGAGAACGATTTGATTAAGACCAACTTGGAATTAGCCGATTTAGAAAGAGAAAGAAAAGAAAAAATTAAAAAACAAGTAAGCGATCTCGGATTAACGGGGACAGATGAAGGCAAAAAACGTCTTGGCGAGATAAACAAAGACTATCAGCTTGAACTGGATAAAAAAAATAAAGAAATTATTGCTACCTATTTTAGTAAATCAAGCGACAAAGAGAAAAAAGAAATCGAAGATTCAATTTTAAAAAACGGTTTTTTGGCACCTGTCTGGGCTCAAAAAGCTATCGACTTAGCCGAGGATCAGAAACAAGAAAGCTGGAAAGAAAGTTTTTATCAAAAAGAACTTTTTAGCAGAGAAATTAAAAAAGCGGAAGAACGAATAAATAAAATGAATCTCACTCCCGAACAGATCATTCGTATGATTGAACGCGGAGAAGGAGATCGTAACACTCAAATAGCTCTTTTACGCAAAGTATCGTCTTCGGGAAAATTCTTCGGCGATCTTATTAAAAAAATGACGGATAATTTTGATCTGGATAAAGTCGCCACTGAGTTACAAAAAGACCCAAAATACAGCCAACTTAGCCCAGAAAAGCTTAAAGAAGAAGCGGCTTGGGAGGCTCGAAGTCGAGCCATTAGCACTCTCGGCCAACGCGCTTCCGAGAATGAAGTAATTGCCGGAATGCGAGCCGCCGAAGTTGATGCCCGTAAAACCCATAATTTGCCCCAAGTTGGTTTAGTTAGTTTCGATAAAGGCACCGGTTCTTGGAAAATTTCTAACAAAGATGAACAGAAAGATATTACCGGCAAGTTTGTTTCCGGTTGGACGCCTAGAGATTTTACTCAAATTCATCCTCAAACCTTTGACAATAGCGTTTCCCGCCAAGTCTTGGCCGAGTCGGCCGACTGGCACAATTTATCGCGTAGCGACGTTTTTATGAAAAATTTGAGTAAATCAACCCATAAACAATTCGTTGATTATCAAAAAGAGTTTTTAAATCATATCACCGATCAGCAACAAAAAACCGGCTTCGAAAACGTTTTAAGCAGAACCAATCCTGAATTTGTCTTTCGACAACAAAACAATAACCGAAGTAAATAATCGACATTTACCATAGCTTCTGAAAAAAGCCAAATCTAGCAGGCTTCTTTATCTCCTCGTATTAAACAACGAAAAAAAACTAAAACTGTTTTAAATAAGATAATAATGTCTAAAGAGAAGGACCAATTTTCAATATAATAAGTATCGAGCCCAACCTCTTCCTCAAATCCCAAAGAGGAGCTCCCTGAAACTTGAGCCATCCCGGTAATTCCTGATTTTACTGTTAAAACTTTACGATGATGAAACTTATAATTTTTAATTTCTTCCGGTTCGTGCGGTCTGGGTCCAACTAGACTCATATTCCCCAAAAGAACATTTACAAGTTGAGCAAACTCATCTAAGCGAGTTCGACGAAGGAACTTGCCAAAATGGGTAACTCGGGGATCGTTAGCTATTTTAAAGAGCGGTCCATCCTTTCTTTCATTTTCTTCCATTAGTTTTTTCTTTTGGCTATGGGCATTTTTGACCATCGAACGAAATTTATACATTCTAAAGGCTTTGCCTTGAGAAACTCTTTTTAAACCAACAAAAATCGAACCGGGACTATCAATTTTTATTAGAATTCCAACAATTAAAAATATCGGCGACAGTAAAATTATCAGGATTAAAGAAAAAATAAAATCTGTCCCTCTTTTTAATACTCGACCCCAGCCATCTAAAGGCGTTCTTTTAATCTCTACCACCGGAAAACCGGCCAAGCTTCTAATCTCAATATTTGTCGCTCGAGCGGCAAAAAGATTAGGTACGTATTTGAAATCAATTCGACTAATCTCACAATATTTGGCTAAAAGATTAATCTGGCTGAATGGCATTTTAGGGTCGCACTGAACCACTTCATCAAACTTATTCTTCATACTCGCAATTTTATTCATATCTAACTCCTGAACTTTTCCGACAACCCGATAAGGTAACTTTTTATTTTTTAGAAAAAAGTCTTCCATTTTTTGGCAAATATCATTGTTCCCGATCAATAGAACTCTGTGAATACCAATTCCTCGTTTGAGCGCCAATTTTCGTTGCAATATTCTCATCATAAATCGTTCCAGAGAAACAAAAACTACAATTAGAAACCAACTGCTGATTAAAATAAAACGAGAAGAAAACAGATAACGGTCAATAAAAGCAATAAAAATAAAAATCATTAACGCTCCCGAAGTGGCACCAAAAATTTTAAAGAATTCTTTAAATAAACTTCTGGTTACTTTCATAGAATAAAGTCCTTCCAAGGCATAAATTAAAACGACAAAAAAGCCGACGACTAAGGTCATTTGCAAGTATTGGCCCCCCTTTAGTTGATAAAGCAAGGGGTAGCTCTCGATAATCGGCTCAAAAAAACGTAATTGATAAGCTAATAAAATAGCTAACACCACAAACAAATAGTCTACGGGTACTAAAATTGAGTTGAAAATTAATTCAGATTTTTTCATAAATTATTTTGAGTTTTAATTATCAAACTTAGATTGGTTTTGCTAACTTAATAACATATGTCTTCTAATTTGAACAGTTGTCTTTTAGTTTAAAAAAAATTCGGTCAACTATTCGCAAATCCACGCTTTCCAAGCAAGTCGAGTCTTTTTGAGTTTCTTTTAATTTTTTTTCTATCACCTGATTAAGTAGCTCTAAACTTTTATCTAAGTCTAAACTGATGTCAAAATAAGCAACCCACCCTTCCTTTGTATGAACTCTGATTTCTTCCGTAGAGGGTAAAGGCACTGAGAGAAAATCAATTTCTTTTTTGGTCTTTTCTGGAAAAGCGACGGCGAGTTTATTGATAAAATCAACACATTCCGGAGTGGTTGCCAACTGCCCCAAAGGAATTTCAGTCCCCGAGTCATCTCGAACAATTATTCCCCCCAAATTGTCAGCCAAAACTTCAGCATAGGAGCTTTGATTATAGGCCACCCCTTCTTCGTCTACCCAAATACAGCCCCTGCCACTGCAAAAAAGAATTACCGCTTTTTTTTCTTTAACATCTATTTCTAAAGAGTTAGGAAAGACCCTGTTAATTTTAAGCGAGTCAATCCTCTTAAAATTATTTTTAATTTCTCTTTCCATTTGTCCAACAGGTACCCAAAAAAAGTTATCCGAAGGAAAAAAGAAAAAAACTTTTTTATGAAAAAATGGCTCTATAGAGCTTAAAATCGTTTTCTCATCAATCGTGACATTTCCTCTAACTGAAATTTTTTGAATCCCCAACCATTCAGAGAAAAAGAAAAAGAAAAAAATACCGAAAAAAAGAAGCAGAAAAAGCGTGTAATACGTTATTTTGGCCAAGAAAATCCTTAATCGAGAAACGGTCAAATGAGGAGTCCTGATATTGTAAACAGACCTTCGAGAGACGATCGAACTTTTCTTTCTAGTCGAAAATTTCATTTTATCTTCAGAAATTAAATTTTATTTTTCGTTCTTTAATTTTAATCCGCTTCGATTATTTTTTTTAATCCAACCTCGAATCTTGCTTCTGGCTTGGCTAGTTTTCACAAAATCTAGCCAACCAACGTCCGGATTTTTTTTTGAACGATTACTAATAATATTCACCACTTCACCATTATGAATTTTATAGTCCAAAGAAACTTTTTGTCCATCAACCTTGGCACCGATGCAAGAATGACCTATCTCCGTATGAACCATATAAGCAAAGTCCACCGGCGTAGCACCTTCCGGCAAATTTATTACATCCCCTTTGGGAGTGAAGGCAAAAATCCTATCTTGAAAAAAATCAATTTTTAAACTTTGAAAAAACTCTTTGGGATCCCCCCCAATTTCTTTATGCCAATTTTGCAATTGTTTTACCCACTCAAGTTCTTTTAAATTTATGGGTTTAGCTGGTCGACTTTTAGGCAAAAAATAGCTATAAAAACTTTTCTGTTCTGTGTAGACCCAGTGTGAAGCAATCCCAAATTCAGCTTCGTAATGCATCTGAGGCGTTCTGATCTGAACTTCAATAATTTCCTTCCCCGGCCCGAAAATAGTTGTGTGCAGACTGCGATAGCCATTAGGCTTAGGGAGTGAGATATAATCTTTAATCCGACCGATTAGTGGACGATAGTGTTTATGAATAACGCCTAAGACTTCGTAACAGTTAGCAATCTCCGGCACAATAATTCTAATCGCCACCAAGTCATAAACTCGAGAAATATTCATGTTGTGTCGCACTAATTTATGATAAAGACTATACATATGCTTAGCTCGCCCATGGATGTCAATAGTTTTTAATCTTTCCTTCCCCAACACTTCTCTCATCTCTTCGATCGCTCTGGCCACTATTTTTTCTTTTTGGCGAAATTCCCCTCTCGTCATCTTTTCAATTTCTTGATATTTCTTCGGAAGTACATAGGCAAAAGCTAAATCCTCCAACATCCCTTTAATCCCTCCCATTCCTAATCTGTTAGCGATCGGCGCATAAATTTCCATTGTTTCCTTGGCAATCCGATATTGCTTATTGGGAGGCAAAATATCGAGCGTCTGCATATTGTGTAATCGATCAGCCAGTTTAATTAAAATTATTCTAATGTCAGCTGCCATGGCTAAAATCATTCTTCTCAAATTTTCTAAATAAACGTATTCTCGATCTAATTTTTGCAATTCTTTGTGTTTTTCTTCGTTTTTAATTTTTTTATCTTTTTTTTCAATCGAAAGACTTTTTCGATCAACTTCTCCATCAGCGTTTTTATCTCTTTCCCAACTGTTTTTAGCCCTTTCCTCGCTTAGACGAACATTACTAATTTTAGTAACTCCTGAAACTAGAAAAGCGACTTCTTCACCAAATTCTTTTTTAACCTCTTCTAAATTTACCCCTGTATCCTCAGCTACATCGTGTAAAAGACCGGCCACCATAGTTTCTTCCCCCATTCCCATTTTTGCCAAAGTATAAGCGGTGTGTAGAGGATGTTGAATATAGTCTTCGCCTGATTTTCTTTTTTGCCCTGTATGCGCCAAAAAAGCAAAATCGAAAGCTCTTTTTAGCAATTTTGAATCAACTCGACTATTATGGACTCTGGCCGCTTTAACAATGTCTTCTAACGAAATTTTATCCATTGGAAACGTATTATTTATTTGTAGTTCTATCTTTTGATTTTCAAAAGAATAAATCTAGGTTATATTGATTCGGTAATATTTTATATTTTTAGATTCTTTTGTTATTTTAATACGACTTAAAAAAATTTTCCAAAAATTATGCCTTCTTCAACAACTTTTACCAAAAAATCAGGCTCCCTATTACTTAATAATTTTTTGGAAACAGCTCAAGTTATTATCATTTCTTTGGCTATCGTTTTTTTAGTCAGAAGCTATCTGATTCAACCTTTTTTAGTCAAGGGCGCCAGTATGGAACCTAATTTTCAAGATGGAAATTATTTGATTATTGATGAACTTTCTTATAAAATCAGGGCGCCTGAAAGGGGCGAGGTCATCGTTTTCCACTATCCAAGAGACCCTAAACAATACTTTATTAAGCGAATTATCGGTTTGCCCAACGAGAGAGTTGAGATTAAAAATCAAGAGGTCCGAATTTATAATAAAGACAACCCTAATGGTCAAAAAGTAGACGAAAAATACCTACCTGCAGACATTATAACCAGAGGTAATTTAACCGAACAGCTAGGTTCCAACGAATATTTTGTTTTAGGAGATAATCGACAAGCCAGTTCCGATTCTCGAGTCTGGGGATCTTTACCCGCCGAGAATATTGTTGGTCGAACCCTTGTTCGTGCTTGGCCAATCGAACAAGCAAAAATTTATTAAGTTATACCTCAATAATCACCGGCAAAATCATCGGCCGACGTTGAGTTTTATTAAAGAGAAATTGCCCAACGTCTTCTCGAATAGTATTTCTAATATATTCCCAATTTATCGGGTGGCCTCCCCGCGCTTTTTGTTCAATAATTTTCTTAATTTCAACTCTAGTTTCTTTAAGCATTTCCTGATTGTTTCGCATATAGATAAAGCCCCTAGAAATTAAATCAGCATTACCAATTTGTTTACCCGTATTAGAATCAATAACTACAATAACTGTAAACATTCCGTCTTTGGCTAACTGTTGTCTCTCTCTAAGCACTACATTCCCCACATCGCCCACACCCAGACCGTCAACCATGACATAATTGGCCGGAACTTTTTCCCGAGATAGTTTTCCTTTTTGATGCTCGTCGAACTCGATTACTTGACCGTTTTCGCCAATTAAAGTGTGTAATTCATCCATATGCATAGATCGAGCATTATCCGCATTTTGACGAAGCATATAATGATTACCGTGTATCGGAATAAGATATTTCGGCTTGACAATGTTAATCATTAATTTCAAGTCTTCTTTGCGAGCATGGCCGCCGGAATGAACGTCCATCATTTGATAATGAATAACGTTAACTCCTTTACGAGCTAAACTGTCTTTTAGATACTGGACTGTTCTCTCATTGCCCGGAATAACCGATGAAGAAAAAATTATCGTATCCCCTTTTTCGAGATGAACGTGTTTATGCTCCTCATTGGCAATTCTCATTAAAACAGCGTTGTCTTCACCTTGAGCTCCGGTACACATTATAATAACTTTATTGCGCGGATACTGGTTAACTTCACGAATGTCAATAAAAGTACCTTTTTGGGCCTTAATATAGCCCATTTTACGAGCAATCTCTACGTTGGCTTTCATGCTGAACCCATCCACGGCCACTTTTTTACCATTTTTTTCGGCAATTTCTACCATATGACGAATACGAGTAATTAAGCTGGAAAAAGTTCCGGCGATAACTTTACCCTCCGCTTTTTGAATAATTTCTTCAAAATTGTTTTTCACTTCTGACTCGGATATGGAATATCCAGGATGACCGGCATCGGTGGAATCAGCCATTAAAGCTAAAATCCCTTTTTCCGACAAGCGAGCAATCCGACTGATATCTGTCGGCTCATCACCCACAGGATTTTGATCAAATTTAAAATCACCCGTATGCATAATTGTTCCAACGGGAGTATGAATTACCAATCCTAACGAGTCCGGAATGCTATGACAAACATGAAAAAATTCCACGCCAAAGATACCCAGTTGAAGATAATCTTCGTCGCCGACTGATTGGATACGTAGATTTGGACCATCTTTGTGATCCTCTTGCCTCTTTAGAATAATCGCTTTAGTCATCGGACCAGTAAAGATAGGGGGATTGCCCAAAACTTTCATATGATGAGGAATGGCTCCGATATGATCAAGGTGACCATGAGTAATAACAACACCTCGAATATTTTCCGTTTTATCGCGTAAATAGCGGGAGTTAGGAATAATATAATCAATACCGTGCATATCTTCTTCAGGAAATTGTAACCCCATATCCACAATAATAATATCTTTACCATACTCAAAAACAGTCATATTGCGCCCAACTTCTTCCAATCCTCCCAAAGGAATGATTCTCAATTTTTTTTCTTTAGAAATGCCTTCTCTTTTGTCTTTTTTTTGAGAATCAAAAGACAACTCAGTTCGATAAGAAGAGCCTTCTGTTTGATTATTTCCGTTAGAAACGGGAATAATTTTAAGTTCAGGACCGCGATGGTTGTGAACTAAATTAGTTTTAGAGCCATTTTTTTCTTTTTTAACAGATTTTTTGGCTCTGTTTTTTTCGATCATTTTTTTATAAATAAATTAAAATTTTAAATTAATATTTTCGTTCTTAAAAAATATCTCCGGTGCCGGAGAGGAGACTTGAACTCCTACGGGACGAATCCCACAACGCCCTGAACGTTGCGTGTCTGCCAATTTCACCACTCCGGCCTGATTGTTAAACTTTTTTATTTTGGAGAGACCAGAATTCATGAAAACAAACAACTGGACGCATATGATACGTCCCACAAAGAAATATTAGGTTGACTCAGTTAAACATACTATTTTCTTTTTGTCTAATGTTGAGGATTTTTTAATAATTTTTTTATCAGAATTTAATATTTTTTTTTGTATAATACATTTATGATTAAATTATACCAAAAAATCTTTCTTGATTTACTTTTTCCGAAAAATTGCCTTATTTGCGAAGCTCCCGGCAAACATATTTGCGCTAGATGTTTGCAAAGTATTCCTTTACAAAAAGAAAATTTTTGCCCAATTTGTGAAGAAATCGAAACTTTCGCCGGTCGAGTCTGCAATACTTGTGAAAATAATCACTCTAAAATTTATTTAGACGGCCTTTTGGTGGCTTCTTACTATAAACATCCTATTCTAAAAGAACTTATTCACCGCTACAAATATAGTTTTATTCAAGATTTGTCGGATGATTTAGCTCAAATATTAAAAAGGAAACTCCTTTCTTCACCGGAATTTCCTTGGCCGAATTTTATTTTTTCAGCTGTTCCCCTTCATCTTAACCGACTTCGCTGGAGAGGTTTTAATCAATCAACTTTGATGATAAAAAAATTAAAAAATCAATTAGCTAACGATGGAATAAAAATTAAATATTTACCGGAATTGATAATCCGTCATCGAGACACTCCCCCTCAAATGAAAGCTAAATCAATAGAGTTAAGAAAACAAAATATTTCCGGTTGTTTTAGTATTAATAAAGAGCTCCCAAAAAAATTACCTAAAAAAATTATACTGGTTGATGACGTTATAACCACAGGTGCCACGCTGGAAGAATGCGCTAAAGTTTTAAAAAAAACCGGTCAAGTGAAAAAAGTTTGGGGTTTGGTTCTAGGTAGACAAAATTGAGCCGATGGGCGGATTCGAACCGCCGACCTACGCGTTACGAATGCGTTGCTCTGCCAACTGAGCTACATCGGCAAGACCGAAAAATCTAGCTACTTTCTAATTTCTAAATACCTAATTTCTAATAAAAAATCCATTTAAGTTCTATCTGCACAGTATTTTATTAGAAATTAGAAATTAGGTGAACTTTGCCTACCAGCAGGCAGGTTAAGAATTTATCCACTTATTATTCTTGACTTTTTTTAAGAAAAATGCAATAAATCTGTTATTCTTTAAGAGAAGAAAGAGCTTTATCTCGTCTTAAAAGGAGGCAAAAAAGATTATGAACTTTAACAATTTAACCGTTGAAACAAGCAATCGAGAACGGGAACTTTTTTTTGAAAAACCGTCCTCTAGAAAACTAGAGGAAAAATCTTTCAGAAAAAATAGTCTCCGCCAAAAATGGGCGTTGAAGTTATTGCCCTCTATCTATCAGAAGGGGATTATCCAAACTTTATGGAATACTAAGGATCTAAAGTATCTTGAAAGCGGCTGGATTTTAAAAAACAATTCTTGGTCGCCTTGGTTTCTTAATCTACGCGCCCTTGGCAATTTTCCTTGTCTATTTAGAGACGTCTGCTATGGTATGGCTGAATTAGTTGATGAAGAATCTTACAATTTTAACACTTTAATCGGCGTTGAGATGGCGGGCATTCCTCTGGCTAGTTCCCTAGCTATTATCCTTCATGAATACTACGGAAAAGCTAAAAAGATCGGTTACACTCGTCCTCTTCCCCGAAAACCACGCACACTGGAAGAAGCGCTGACGATTCTTAACAATCTTGACCTTCAAGCTTTCACTTATGGCCAAAAAAGTTTCGTAGAAGTCGGCTTTGAGAATAAAGATAGAGTCGCTATCGTAGATGATATGGCCACCGATTTGAGTAGTAAACTCATCTCTCGCCTAATTATTCTTCGAGAAGCAGAACGTCGTGGTGTTCAAATAGAATGTAACAAAATATTCTATTTTCTTAATCGCAACAAAAACAACGCTCTGGTGGCCGATTATTTCCAGTATGCTCTGCCCGAATTATACCCAGCTAAACTGGAAATAAATTACTTGATTGAATTTGAAGATTGTCTTCCTCTTCTGAAGAGCAGTATGCGAGCGAAAGAATTTGAAACTATTATGGAATATCAGAAAGATCCTTTGCCTTTTCAAAAAAAAGGGTTGATTGCTTTAGTCAAGAAACAAGCTCGAGAAGATCGCTGCAAGGATTAAAAGTGTAGACTAGTCAAAGAGACAGGCAAAAAACCTGTCTCTTTTTATTTCTGTGCCCTGGGAGAGAATCGAACTCTCATGGAAAAAATCCACACGATTTTGAGTCGTGCGCGTCTGCCAATTCCGCCACCAGGGCCTATTTTAATTCTGCGCATAACATTTTTACTATTCCGTTAAACTGTTCCCCCCTATCAAATTCATTTTTAAATAAACCAAAACTGGCGCAACCGGGGGAAAGCAGGACAATGCCTCTCGGCCTCGCTTTTTTGTACGCTAATTTTACCGCTCTGTCCAATGTTGTAACCTCCTTATATTTAAGATTGGGAGCATATTTATCCAGAGCTAGCTTTATCTTAGGAGTAGCACTCCCCGGAAGTAAGATTGCTTCTTTCACCTTTTTGGCAATTGTTTTGGCCATT
>JAJYBC010000024.1:0-7574 GCA_021779255.1 bacterium
AGCTTGCATGTTAATTTTAGCCGAACTGCCGCAAACCGTCTTAGAAGATCCTTGATCAGTCAAGACAGCACAAAAATTCATCTTGTCAGGAACGACACCGGAGGTGTTATCATTAGTATTACTTCCATTAGTGTTGCTATTTCCTCCACAATTTCCACTGCAGACCGCTAATCCAGCCACTCCATAGCCACTGCTGGAGCTGGAAGAATCATTATCATAAGCTTCACAAGTCACCGCGTAACCACCGTCTTTAGTTGATTTAAAAGTGGCAGTGGCTTGGTAGGGATTGCTGGCTTGTGAAGAATCAAGCTCTTGAGTTAGGTCATTAGCTCTCCAGCTTCCGTCGGGTGCAGAAAAATAGCAATTTTGTTGGTTTCCCTGATAATCAAAACAGTTCCACTTGATCTTTACTATTTTATCGACGCAACTGTCTGGATCAACAGCGTCACAGGTAACTTGAACCGGTTCGTTAGGCTTAATTTGATCTTTTGCAAAAGAGACAGAAACAACGGGAGGACGGTTAAAAACATTAAAATTGAGAGTGCTGCTTATGGTTGGTATTTTAGCTTCGGCAGTATTTAAAGTAATTTCGGGAGAAGTAATAGTCTTTCCTTCCACCGTTTCATCTTGAGCAGAACCACGACATTGACCGAAATATGAGGTCTCGGGGATATTGAGAGAAACAGCGTGGGATCCGCTAGCATAAGGTGTGCAAAATCCTCCCGAACAATGCACAGTGGAATCAGTTCCTGAGTTCAAAGAACTTTGAGCCGAAGAAACGAAATCAGCTGAAACTTTCTGAACGCCCCTGCCAAAAGTAAGGGGAGTCAAAGGATATTCTGTACCGGTAGAAAGACAGGAGGTTTGGTCAGTACAGTCGGATAAATTAGTCGGAGGAGAAATGGTATCGATAGTATAAATTCTTTCTCCAAATCCTCGATAAGAACAACTATGCGTTAAAGTCCCAAACCATTCAGAGCGAGGAATAGCAACAACCCCTTTTATTTCTTCACATTTATAAGCATTTTGAGCGTCTATGGTGGTATATCCGTTATTTTTTTTAGCTTGGTAATTAACAGAATAACTGTAATCGTTTTTCTGGTCGCAATTAAAAGAGCAAGTTAAAGTTCTCGGATTTTTTACATGTAAAAAGGCATAACTCATAATTTTACAAGCGTTATCATCTCCTATGCAAAAATTAGCATTTCCAGTACCATAACCAATATCCCTAACCCAATCATATTGAGTATTTAAAACGTCGCCATTTTCATCAAAAGTAACCGCCATATACGCTCTTCTCCCATCAATATCAGTGTTAAAATCGCTTTGGCCGAACATGGAACTTTCACTAGAACTATCATATATTGAGTTGTCCCAAGTAACATAAAGTTTATTGTCCACCATGGTAAATATGTTGTGTGCCCCGCCCCAAGGTCCATAAGTATCAACCGACCAACCCGGACTAATATTTTCTTTTTCGAGATCTATACTACTTATCCCGCTAGCAGTTATCTCTCCGGAAATTGTTTGATTAGGATTGGTATCCGCCTTTACGGCAAAAGAGCTAGCCGATAGAAGTAAAAAGACAAATAAACCAACTTTTTTAATCTTGTTCATTTCTTGTTTTTAATTTTATAAAAAGCGACGGCTCCTCCAATTAGAAGAAGTGTGATTATAGCTAAAATATAAGTCAAATAGTTGCTTGGTTGGTTCCTTACTTCACTGTTGTTAGCGTCTGTCGCCGCTTTTTTTTGACAATTGGTAGAAACTTCTTGAGAATCGACTATAGTACCTGTTTTGTCTAACATTTCCGCTTTAAGGTTTATACATTCATTGTTTTTTACTTGCAGTTTATTGTTTAAAATAAAGCACTTTCCGTCGTCGGCGTTGATAGTTCCGGCTTGTTCAAACTTTTCGTTTCCTATCGTTAATCTTACCGTTCCTTGGAAAGATCCCGACCAGTTGGCATCTCTGACACAGAACATAGGGATGTAAGCTCCGTTGCTGGAGACAAAAGAAAGGAAACGAAAAATACCTCGGTGCTGGCCGTTCATCACGAAACGAACATAAGAAGAGGTCTCGCTTCTAGTGGTAGTAGCTTTGATCTTTAAATCATAAACGCTGTCAGTGGCGTTAGGAGTGAAAGTGTATTTTAAAATCCCAAGGGAATTAGCTTTCAAATTTTGATTTTCTGTTTTAGAGTCAATTAGATCTTTGGGATTAGTCCTGCTCCAGCGGTAAAGCTCGTATTTAGCAGAAGCTTGTTGGTCGGTATTATCCAAGTTTTTAAGCGGTATTTCTACTGTAATCTCGTTGCCCTTGACGGTAGGAGCTGGTCGACGGTAAGCGTAATCTTGGTCTCCTACTTTTATACTATTTTTGTCTAACTCAATTCCGCTAGCCTCAGCATTTTTAATTTCAAAATCAAATCTTTTTGTTTCGGAGAAAACAGCCAAAGGTGTTCCCAAAATTTCGAAAGACTTGTTTTGATTAAGATAAAACAGAAAGTAATATTTGCCCCCTTTTATTTCCGCTGGTACAGTCCAGCTAATATTAAAATCTTTTTTCTCATTTTCAGAAAGCTGAGCGTTATTTAAAGCGTAAAATTCATCTACAAGGAAGTCGCCTTTATCAGCTCCAACCTGACTGTCGTCTTTCTTCCAGACTTGAATATAAACGCCTAGATTGTTAAATTGGGGAATCTCATAAGCTTGGGGCATTTGGCATTGTTTTTCATCTTTCGTTTTTTCCATACAAAGATCGTGGATCTTTTTCATATTGTCGCTTCCCTTCCAAATGTAGCTTAAATTTCCCGCAAGACTGATTTTTTCTCCTGGTGAAAAGGAAAGAGTTTTGGAAGGAGATAAATCAATTTTTAAGGCGGAAAAAGGTAATCTATAAGAGGGAACCACTTCCGTAATATCAGAAGAAACAGCGCCGTTGAGAGGTGTGGGTGCCGGTAAATCTTTAATAAATTGAGAATATTGATCGTTGAATCCGGGTTTAACTTGAACGTCGGCCGCTCTAGCGGAAATCCAAAAACTAAAAGACGTAGCTATGACAAAAAAGGCTAAACAAAAGTTTCGTTTTTTCTGTAACATTTTTTTATTTTTAAACAAGTAAAATTTATTAGCTTAATAGTATACTGTTTTTTTAATTTACGAAAATCTGTCAAATATTTTTTAAAATGGGCGGGCGCGAGAACCGCCCCCCTACGAAATTATAATTCGGTTACTCTGGCCGCTTCGGCCAAGCTGGTTTCGCCGGCAAGGATACGCAAGGCGGCGTCTTGGGTCATGCCCAACATCCCCTCTTCCATAGCTTTCTTTTCAATAATAGAAGTAATTGTAAAACGAGAAACTAATTCTTCTAGGGCAGGCGT
Source organism: bacterium (assembly GCA_021779255.1). Lineage (GTDB taxonomy): Bacteria > Patescibacteriota > Minisyncoccia > CAIUEV01 > CAIUEV01 > JAJYBC01. The sequence goes on from JAJYBC010000024.1 coordinate 3,383, forward strand.
CATTAACATCACTTCAGCTACGGGAAAACGACCGGAAAAACCGATATTTTTGCATTTGGGGCAACCGACCGGTTCATAAACAAACTCAACCTTGTCGGGGGCTTTGATACCGGTAGAAGGATGGATGCCCTTTAGAACGGTTTCTAGTTTAAGTCTATCTTTTTCGCTGACCGGAACTTGTTTGCGACAATGTGGGCAAAGTTGACGAACGAGACGTTGAGCCATCATAGCATTGGTGGCGGAAGCAATATCGGTCGGATCGATATTCATGTTAATCAGACGCTGAATAGAGGCTACGGCACTGTTGGTATGTAAAGTAGAAAAAACTAAATGGCCGGTCAGAGAAGCTTGAATGGCAATTTTTCCCGTTTCTTCGTCGCGAATTTCCCCAATCATCATAATGTCGGGATTTTGACGTAAGAGAGCGCGGAGAGCAGAGGCAAAGTCGTAGCCGTCGTCGGTGGAAACTTGAGTTTGTAAAATACCTGCTAAACGATATTCGATTGGATCTTCAACGGTAATAATTTTAACTTCCGGTTTATTGATTTTGTTAAGAAGAGAGTAAAGAGTCGTTGTCTTGCCGGAACCGGTCGGTCCGGTGTTAAGAATAATACCGTTGGGTTTTTCGATTTCCCCCAAAAGACGATCTAGCGTTTGAGGACGGAAGCCGATTTTTTCCACTTCTAGAGCCCGTGCGGATTTATGTAAAAGGCGCATAACCACTGTCTCGCCGTAACCACCTGTAATAATGGAAACACGAACGTCGACTTGTTTGTTAGGAATATCACGAATAGGTTGTTCCAGACTGATACCAAAACGACTGTCCTGCACGGCTTCATGAGAATCGGTTTTGAGTCCAGCCAATAATTTAATTTGAGAAAGAATAGGTAAATAATCTTTGCCTTTAATGTCGGCAATATCTTCCAAGATACCGTCAATCCGATAGCGAATTTTGATTAGTTCGCCTTGCGGTTCCATATGGATATCGCCGGCGTCAAAAGAAAGTCCTCCGGCGGCTACATAACTCAAAATCTCTTTGTTGCTGGCTTTTTTAATAAGAGCTCCTAGTTTTTGAGCGTCAAATTCGCAATCCAAAACTTCTTTGATCTGTTTTTCGGTAACTTTTAATTGGAGTGATAGCAATTGTACCATTATGCGTTCGTAAACCTCTTGCAAATATTGTCCGGAACCGGTAACTCTTTCCACTTCTTCCATTGATGTAATGCCTTCAACCGCTTTTAACAAGCCATCTTGAAGCATAGTAATCATACCACCTTCCATAGCTGTGGCTAATAAATCAGAAGAAGGAGCCATTTCCAAAATCAATTTTTCGGTTTCTTTGGTAATTTCAAAAATTTCAAAAATACCGATTCGGCCTTTATAGCCTAAGCTTTTGCATTTAGGGCAACCCTTGGAGCGAAAGAGAGTGGTAATATCTTGGGGAATTTCCACTCCTGCTTTGGGGGAAATGATGGAAAGAAAACGGCCGATACTTTCCAGCGTTTCTTTAGCAGGAACGTATTCTTCACGGCAAAAAGGACAAAGTTTACGAACTAAGCGTTGAGCGATAACGCAATTGACGGCGGGAGTAATCAACGTCGGTCTAATACCCAAATCTACCAAACGAGGAATGGCGCCGGAAGCCGAGTTGGTGTGTAAAGTGGAAAAAACCAAGTGACCGGTTAGAGAAGCATGAACGGCAATATCGCCCGTTTCTTCATCGCGAATTTCCCCAACGAGGATGACGTCCGGATCTTGACGCACAATGGAACGTAAACCGTTGGCAAAATCGTAACCTTTTTCTTTGTGAACTTGAGTTTGAGCGACTCCGGGCAAACGATATTCAATTGGATCCTCAATAGTGATAATCTTGGTGTCAGGTGTATTTAAGCGCATCAAACAAGAATAAAGAGTCGTTGTTTTGCCGGAGCCGGTTGGTCCGGTATTAAGAATCATCCCGTTAGGCTTCGATAGCTGATCGATCAACTGCTCATAAGCTCTTCCGCGTAAACCCAATTCTTCCAATTTAACGCCGACGGCATCCTGATTGAGTAAACGCATAACAATATTTTCTCCGTAGTTGCCAGGCAAAATCGAAACGCGGACATCGATTTCCGTAGTGTTGGTTTTAATGGCAAAACGACCATCTTGGGCTCGATCGCGCACGTTCAGTTTTAGTCCGGAAAGCATCTTGACGCGAGAAACCACATAAGGGTAGTAATTGTAAGGAATATGCACAATATCGTGAAGAACACCGTCTAAACGATAGCGAACGCGGATATCTTCTTTCTGAGGTTCGGTGTGAATATCGCTGGCGTCCAATTTGATGGCGCCGGCGATAATGACGTTTAAAACTTCCGTAGTTGGTAATTCCCGAATTCTTTTGCGTAAATCCATCAACTCTTTAATATCCTTTTCGAATTTCTCCAGATCTTTGCCGGACAAAGTGAGCATCATATCTTCCAAAGAAGTAGCTAAACCAACTTGTTTGTAGCGATCCCAAGCGCGACTCAAACTGGTTTTAGAGACAATGTAAATTTTGCAACGGAAGCCTTCTTCTTTTTCCAGTTTATCCAAAATTTCAATCGTAGTGGGATCACTGGGGTTATCGACACCGATTTTTAAGTCACGTCCTGATTTTTGAATGATTGTCACTTTTCCTAAGCGAGCAACATCTTCTGGTAAAACGCTTAAAGTTTCTGTGCCGACGGGAAAAATATTGAGGTCTAAGTAAGGCAAACCTAAACCGAAAGCGCGTAAAGCCGCTTGTTCTTCTTCGGAAACGCGATGTAACTTGCGAGTGGTATCACGCAGGGATATTTCTTCGAATTCTTGAGTAGATTGATTGGAAGTTCTTTTGATTATGACCATGCTTAATTTATTTTAGTTTTTTTGCTGGTAACAGAACATTACTTTCAATTTTGATTTTACTTGAGATAAAAATATTAATAATTCCTAATTCATCTAATTTCTAATTCCTAATAAAATGTCTAAAAATTCAAATAAAGATAAAGAAATAATAGCAATATGGACATAATAGCATACAAATATTCTACCGTTAAAAATTGAAAAAAACAAAAATAGAAAATAATATAAAAATAATGTAGGAACAAAGGGGCGGGTCGCGACCCGCCCGTACTAATTGCGGGTATCGTATATCGGTTATTACATAGCCTTCCCAAGGCTGAAAGGAGGGTCCGACTCCCTCTACCCGCTCATTTTTTGCTAAAAATAATAAAATAGATTACTATTTTACTTGAAGTGAAGATGGGTCGCATGTGCGTGTTTTGGATAAGGACAGGTCGCGGCCTGTCCTTGCTTTTTAATAATCTAACTTTATTTTTATGGAACAGTTTTACTCTGAGTCTCAAACAGGTCATCTTAGCGAATGGAGTTCGGCTATTGCTCAAATCTGCGAAGAAAAAGGTATTGCCAAAGAGGATATGATGGGAGTGATTGAAAATGCTCTCTCCGCCGCTTACAAAAAGGAATCTAATCGAAAAGGGCGATCAGCTCGTGCCGATTTCAGTGAAAAGTTAGGGGGGGCTAAATTTTGGGAAATTTATTTAACGGTAGAAAAAAAAGAACGTGATTGGTCGAAAGAAATTGATCAGGAGCAAAATTTTGATCAAAAAATTATCGATAAAACCCGTAAGCCAAAAATTTGGAAGGAAGATCGAATGGCGGAAAGGTTTGAAGAACGAGGTGAACATTTGGAAAATGGTGAAGAGGAAAAATTGCCTTATTTTCGTCCAGAAAGAGAAATGTTGCTGGCGGAAGCGCAGAAACTTTGTGGCAAAATTAAAAAGGGTGAATATCTGGCCGTGCCAGTTAAATCACCGGAAGATTTTGGTCGAATTGCTGCTCAAACAGCTAAACAAGTGGTTTTGCAGAAAATTAAAGAAATTGAAAAAGAAATTATTTTCAAAGAATACTATCAAAAAGTTGGCGAAGTCTTGCCGGGAACAGTTCAGAGAATCGAAGGTATGCAAGTTTTTGTCGATCTGGGCAAAACCATTGCTCTCTTGCCCCGAAAAGAGCAAGTTGTTGGTGAGCGTTACGATCAAGGCCAAAGGCTAAAAGTCTATGTTCTGCGAGTTGACTCGGAATCACGCTCTACAATGGTTATTGTTTCGCGCTCTCATCCGGGATTGGTAGAAAGCCTTTTTCGTTTAGAAGTGCCTGAAATTTT
>JAJYBC010000024.1:7584-14967 GCA_021779255.1 bacterium
CGGGATCGGTCAGTATCGTTAAATCGACTCGCGAACCGGGACAGCGAGCTAAAATTGCCGTTAAAAGTGAAGAAAAAGGTGTTGATCCGGTTGGTTCCTGTATCGGCCAGAGAGGAACCCGAGTGCAAGCGGTGACTGATGAATTGCGGGGTGAAAGAATTGATATTATTGAATATAGCGATGATCCGATCGTAATGCTTGAAAGGGCTATCGCACCGGCTAAAGTGAAAAAAATTGAAATTGTCGACTCGGAAATTCGTCGAGCAAGAATTTACGTTAGTCCGGATCAGCAAAGTATTGCTATCGGCAAAGGTGGTCAAAATGTGCGATTGGCCTCTCGTTTGACTGGCTATGAAATTGATATTGAAGCTTGGCAAAAAGAAGAAGAAATAGAAGGGGCAGATCCCGACCTGCCCGTACAAGACCTGCCCGTACAAGACCTGCCCGTACAAGATCTATCCGCACAGAAAGTCGAATTAGTTTCAGAATCTTCAAAAGAGTTAAAAGCAGAAGAGCCAGCCAAAAAAGTAGCTGTCAAAAAGAAAAAAGCCAAGAAAGCGTAAGGTAAAAGTTTTGTTGAGGATTTTTTAATTTTCTTTTTATCAGAATTTAATATTCAATTTGGTTTGGTCGAATTTATTTCGTAAACGAGAGAATTTTGTTCTGCTCCTGGTTCTCCATATTAGTATATTCCAAAACCACCCAATATTTACCTAGATTTTGGGGCGGTTTAAATTGCCATTTCTGTAATTGACCGGTCGATATCGTATTTTTCTGTGATTCTAAAATATTTAACTCATTGTTTTTACAGGAAATATCAACTGGTTCCAGTATTTTATCGCTATCAGCTATTAAACAAAGTTGAAAATCTCGACTTTGGCCTAAATGGTTTTCAACCGCCACTCCCTCGTTAGGAATTTGAGGCGTAACGAAATAAAAAGCCACCCAGCTTTTTTGGTAATCTAAGTTGTTGTGCTGTCTTTCGTAAGCAAAAATCAAAAATCCCGCTAAAATAACCGAGATAACGATAAAAACTTCTACGAAGGACAAAGAAATAAATTTTTTCATAACTTTCAGGTTATTTTAATTTTTCCTTATTGGCTAACTGAATTATGGCTTGAGCAAGCAACTTCGTTGCGTCAGGATGAAAAAAATAACGAGCCTTTTCGCCCATCAACTTGCGTAAAGGAGCATCGTTCATTAAAATATCGATTTTTCCAAGTAAAAGTTCCGGAGTTAAATTTTCTTCTTTGAGCGCCATAGCGCCACCATATTTGGCAACCTCAAAGGCGTTGTGAAGTTGATGATCATTAGCTGATCCCTGCAAAGGGATTAAAATACTGGGTTTGCCATAAGCGGATATTTCCGCAATAGCTGTGGCTCCGGCTCGGCTAAGTACCAAATCAGAGGCAGCGAGAGAATCTCTGACTTCATCCTTGGTATCGCTAAGAAAGGGGAAAAGATAATAGCCATCTCGTCCGATCTTAACTCCCGCTTGACCCGCCAAATCCTTAGTTTCCTCAAAGTTCTTCTCACCACACTGATGAATAACTTCGTAAGTGGCTAAAAGACGAGGCAAAATCTGAGCAACCACCTCGTTGATTTTCTGAGCGCCTTGACTACCTCCCAAAATAAGCAAGATCGGTTTGTCGCTTTTAATGCCTAAAGATTCTTTAGCTTTAACAGAGTCTCCACCGAGAATACTTTCTCGGACTGGATTGCCGGTAAAAAAAGTTTTAACCGGATTAGTATAATTGGCGGTCATTTGATAAGAAATGGCGATAGAGTCGGCTAAATGTTGCATAAAACGGTTAGCTCTTCCCGGAACGGCGTCTGATTCATGAATAATAATGGGAATCCAAAATAAACGAGCAATAATAACGGCTGGAACACTGCCATAACCTCCTTTAGAAAAAACGATATCCGGCATAAAAATTAAAATTTTAAACATCGCTTGCAAAATTCCCAACGGAAATTTAAAAATGTCGACCAAATTGAGCAGAGAGAAATAACGACGCCATTTGGCCGAGAATAAATTTTTAGTAGGAATGCCGTGAGCTTTTAAAATTTCGTCGGAAAATTTATTGCAAGGACCAAGATAAAGAAATTCTACTGATTCTGTACCCATCTCCTTTTTAAGAGCTTCAGCTACCGCTAAGAGAGGAAACAGATGACCGCCACTGCCACCGCCGGTGAGAAGAATGCGCATGAAGAATTTATTTATGTAGGGGCGTATTGCAATACGCCCCTACGGTTATTTTGTTATGTTTGTAATTTCTACCAAAGTATAATTTTGTCTGTGACCTTTCTTGACACGGTATCTTTTTTTTGGTTTGTATTTAAAAACAATCAGTTTTTCGTCCTTAGCTTGTTCTAAAATTTTTCCTTCTACCGAGGCTTTTTCTAAAATTGGCTGTCCAATACTTATTTTTTCTCCTTTTTCATCTTCGCTTAAAAGTAAAACTCGTTCAAATTTTAGTTTTGAACCGACTTCTCCTTCGAGTTTTTCGATTTTGAGTTTGTCACTCTCTTTGACTTGGTACTGTTTACCCCCAGTTTCAATAATAGCCCACATAGAAATAGTTTAAACGAATTACTGTTATATCTTGTTCTGTTGTATTTTTATAATTTTTGCAATGATGAGTTATTCTCTCTCTTTCATCTTGCGTCGGATAAAAGCGGGAACGTCTAAATCTTCTTCGTATAAATTTTCTTCTTTATCATCCAAAGAAATAGGTGAAGAAATATTGGTATTGTCAATCTCGAAAGAATCGAGAGAAGAATTAACCTCTTTTTGAATCAAAGGTTTTTCTTCAACAAAATTATCTTCAAAATCAGCATAAGAGTCAACTACTCCTTCGTCAATAACCGGTTCCGCTTTTTGAAAAACGCCTTCATCTTTATCTCTGTTTGTATGAGAAGCGGAATTACGCGAATTGTCAAAAGATCGATTATCTCCCACACCCGATTCTTCAAATCCGGTGGCGATAACGGTGACTTTTACTTCACCCTTTTTGATATCAACATCGCTGGCGATGGCTGTGCCGAAAATAATTTTGGCATTTTTATCCACTCCCTCGGTAATAATGCGGGCTGCTTCGTTGACTTCTAACAAAGTGATATCATCTCCCCCAGTTACATTAAAGAGAACTCCGCGGGCGCCTTCAATGGAAATTTCCAAGAGAGGCGAATTAATTGCTTGTCTAGCCGCTTCAATTGCCCTATTATCTCCAGTCGCCTTACCGATTCCCATTAAAGCCGGTCCAGCATCTTGCATAATGGCTTTAACATCGGCAAAGTCCAAATTCACTCGACCGGGAACGGTGATTAAGTCGGAAATACCTTGAACACCTTGTCTCAAAACATCATCTACAATTCTAAAAGCATTAATTAAACTGGTTTTTTTATCGACAATTTGGAGTAAACGGTCATTTGGGATGACTACAATAGCGTCAACTCGGTCTTTGAGTTGTTCTAAGCCTTCTTCCGCGATCATAGATCTTTGTAAACCCTCGAAGCTGAACGGTTTGGTAACAACGGCTACAGTTAAGGCGCCAGATTCTTTAGCCACTTCGGCTACAACAGGCGAAGCTCCGGTACCGGTGCCGCCACCCATGCCACAAGTCACAAAAACCATATCCGATCCCTTAAGGACGTCCTGAATCTCGTCCCGATTTTCTTCGGCTGCTTGACGACCAACTTCAGGATTCATACCGGCGCCTAAGCCGCGAGTTAAATTTTTACCAATATGCAGTTTTTCCTCGGCGCCACTTTGATGTAAAGCCTGAGCGTCTGTATTGATAGCTACCAATTCAACACCACGCAAACCAGCCTCTTTCATTCTATTAATGACGCTACAACCGCTCCCGCCAACTCCTACCACCTTGATGCGAGCAAAAGTTTCTACATTGGGCGCTTTTATTTCAGCCATACTATTAGATAGTAATAATCAGAGATTAAAGACAAAAAATTATCTTCCCGTCTCTGAATACTAGGTTAATATTATATTATTAAAACGTCAAAAATTATTTAAAAATATATTAGGTTAATATATATCGATATTTTAATCTCGGCCAGTCAATATCAAAAAAGACCTATAAATACGATAAAAACTGAATAATTGCCACAAACATAAAAAAAGATAAAAATAAAATATAAATATAAATCTCCAGAATTTATGTCAAAAATTTATTTCTACAATTCTCTCTCAAAAGAAAAACAGCTTTTTCGACCAGTGAGTAATGGCAGTAATGAAATCAAAATTTATTCTTGCGGACCGACAGTCTATAACTATGCCCATATTGGTAATTTTCGCTCCTACATAGTTTGGGATGTTTTACATCGTTATTTGGAATACGCTGGCTATAAAGTTAAAATTGTCAAAAATATCACTGATGTCGGTCATTTTACGGAAGAAGATGAAGACCAAGGAGAAGACAAATTGGAAAAAATGGCTCGTAAAGTCAAAAAAAGCCCGCTAGAAGTGGCCAAATTTTATACCGAAGTTTTTATTAAAGAAGAAAAAAAGTTGAATATTTTGGCTCCCGATTATCGCCCCAAGGCAACCGAAGAAATAAAAAGTATGCAAAAAATTATCGGTCAATTGCTAAAAAAGGGGTATGCTTACGAAACTCAGGATGGAGTTTATTTTGATACGGCTAAATTCTCTGGTTATGGTCGGCTTTCTGGTAACACTGCAGAGGGGACTGAACCCGGCGCGCGAGTTAAAATTAATCCGCTCAAAAAAAATCCGACCGATTTTGCTCTTTGGAAAAAACTGGTGGGCCGCAACAAAAAACATTTACTTTGGTGGACAAGTCCTTGGGGTAAAGGTTTTCCGGGTTGGCATATTGAGTGTTCAGCTATGGCTTTTCGCTACTTAGGGGAAACAATCGATATTCATACTGGTGGTCGTGATAATATTTTTCCTCATCACGAGTCGGAAATTGCGCAAAGCGAAGCTTTCTCGGGTCGACAATTCAGTCGTTTTTGGCTTCACAGCGGATTAGTCGCTGTTGATGGTAAAAAAATGTCCAAATCTCTGGAAAATTTTTATACTTTAAGAGATATTGAAAAAAAGGGTTTTGACCCTTTGGTTTTCCGTTTATGGGCCTTGTTGGCCAGTTATCGTAAAGAAATTAATTTCTCTTGGCAAAAGCTAGAAGAAACGAAACTTAATTGGCAAAAAATTGTGGAATTTCGGGAACAAAATTGGGAAGAATTAATAAAAAGCGGACAGATAAAGGCAGTCAGTCTCCAAAAAGACGAGTTGGCCAGAATTGAAATCCTTTGGGCTTTAGCCAAAAAAAATAGTTTTTATTTTAAGTTGAGACAATTTATTAAAGAAGGGGATCAAAAATTTTGTTTTGCGATGGATAACGATTTGAATACAGCAGTCGCTTTTTCGATTTTGTTGAAAATGCTAAAACTAGCCAACAAAAAACCTATTTTATCGGTGGAAAAAATTGGCGCTTTGATTTTGCTGGAAGAATGGAACAAGGTTTTAGCTTTTTTGCCAAAAATTAAAAGAGAGGTGAAACTGACAAAGCCGGTTCAAATTGAAAAAATGCTTAAAATGCGTCAAAAAGCCAAAGAAACAGGTAATTACCAAAAAGCTGATCAAATTCGAAAAAAGATTGAAAATAGAGGCTATAAAATTTTGGATTTAGAAGGAGGAAAATGGAAATTGAAAATTACTAAAAAATAAGCGTATGAATAATTCTTTCGATGTCGATTTGCGCGGTCTGGAAAAATTTTCTTTAGTGGAATGGCCGGGAAAAATTTCGGCTATTATTTTCACTGGTGGTTGCAATTTTCGTTGTCCTTTTTGTCATAATCCAGAGTTGGTACAGATTGATAATAGCAAGGAATCTATTAATCCGCCTGTTTATCCTTGGTCGGAAATAGAGAAGTTTTTGAATCGAAAAGTTGGCTGGGTCGACGCAGTGATGATTACGGGAGGAGAGCCAACAATTCATTCAGATTTGCCAAAATTATTATTAGCTGTCAAAAATAAGGGTTTTCTGGTTGGGTTAGCTACTAATGGAACAAATCCAGAAATGTTAAAAAAACTTATGGAGGAAAAATTGTTAGATCGAATCTGTATGGATGTAAAAAGTAGTTTAGCTCGATATTCTTTGGTTGTGGGTTTGACAAAAGAAGGCTCGGAGAAAAAAAATTTTGATAGTTTAGAAGAAAAAATTCAACGAAGTCTTGAATTGATCAAAAATAGCGGTTTAGATTATGATTTTAAGCTCACACTGGTACCTGGGTTGGTTAATCCGGAAGACATTCCAGCTATCGGAGAAATGATTAAAGGAGCTAAGAAATTGACTGTACAACAATTTCGTCCTCTACGAACTCTTGACAAAAGTTATGAAAATAAAGTACCGTATACTTTGGATGAAATGAAAAAAATAGTGGAAGTTCTGAGAAAATACGTGAATAAAGTAGAGGGATTATAAAATAAATTTCTAATTTCTAATCATTTCTGCTTTACTAGATATTTTATTAGGAATTAGAAATTAGGTGAATTCGAAATTATTAAAATTTTTATGGATTATTATAAAACTCTTGGCGTTGATAAAAACGCGACTGCGGATCAAATCAAAAAAGCTTTTCATAAATTGGCTCATAAACACCATCCAGATAAATCGGGTGGCGATGCTGAAAAATTTAAGGAGATAAATCGAGCTTACGGAATTCTTTCGGATGCTAAAAAAAGAGCGGACTATGATCGTTTTGGTGAAGCTGGAGAACAAGCGGGTGGATTCGGATCGAGTGGAGGCTTTAGTGGTTTTCATCAAAGCGCGGGAACGGGTGGTTTTTCCGGTTTTGACTTTGGGCAAGGTTTTGACTTTAGCGATATTTTCGGTGATTTTTTTGAGGGTTTTGGCGGCCAAAGAGCTGGTTCCAGCTACGCTCAACCGAAAGAAAGAGGTCATGATATCCAAGTTGATCTGGAAATTTCTTTTGTCGAAATGGCTTTAGGAACACAAAAAAATATTTCTCTTTTTAAAATGACTCGTTGTAAAAAGTGTCGGGGCAAAGGAGCAGAAAGCGAAGAGGATTTGGAAGAATGCTCAGTTTGTCGCGGTACGGGTAAAGTCGAAAAGAGAATTAATTTGGGTTTCGGTTCTGTTATGCAAGTGGTGACTTGTGCCAGTTGCGCGGGCAAGGGTTTTAAAATCAAGAGGAAATGTTCTGCTTGTCACGGAACTGGGATTAGCAAGGAAAAATTTGAAGTGCAAATAACTCTTCCAGCGGGAGTGGAAGACGATAATATTTTACGAATGAGTGGTCAAGGCGAAGAATCTCGCGATGGTCTGGCAGGCGATCTTTTCATTAAAATTCATGTTTTGAAGGACCCTAGATTTCGCAGAA
>JAJYBC010000025.1 GCA_021779255.1 bacterium
CCAGTATTTTATTGTTTTTAGGCTTACAGTTTTTGATTTTCGCTTTAATTGCCGATATGATCCGTACTCAAAGGCAAATTAGTGAAGAAAACTTATACTTGATTCGCAAAGAAAAATATAAAAAATAGCTTTTATTGTCGAATATTTTGATATTCAGGTATAGTCAAATTAACTTGTATTTTGACGAAGTTTAGAGCGATAAATTTCTTTAATAAATTGGTAAGTGGCTTTTTTAATTCTGTTAAAACGACGAGGTTCTTGGACTAGCCGAAAAAGCCATTCCAAGTTAATTTTACGCATCCATTCAGGGGCTCTTTTTAACTTTCCACCTAGAAAATCTAAGGAACCACCGACTCCGATAGCCAATTTAACGGTTGGAAGTTGATCGAGATTTTTAAAAATCCATTTTTCCTGAAAAGGATGTCCTAGAGCGACAAACAGAACGTCCGGTTTGGTTTTTTTAACCGCTTCCAGCAATTCTTGTTCGTCAGATTGATCCTTAGAAAAACCACTTTTGAGACCGGAAATTATTAAATCGGGAAACTTTTTTTCCAAAGTAAATTTTGCTCCCAAAATTGTTTCGTTGTCTCCACCTAAAAGATAGAGCGAGAGATCATTTTCAGCTAAGATTTGACAAATATCCAGAATAATATCGGAGCCGGCTAGTCTTTCCGGAATAATATTTTTGGTGGAGCGAGGAAAGAGAAAATTAGCGAGAAGAGTAAAAATTACTTGATTACGAATTTTACGTTTGCGATAAGCTTTTCTTTTCTCGGGTGGAAAATGAGAAGTAATTTTAACCGGTCGGGCGAGAAAATGGCTAGCCCAAAGTAAACCATTGCCGTCAGCTAAGGATAAATCGGCAAAATTAAGAATTTTTTGAAAAGACTCGTCTTCTTTGGCGGTTAGAATAAATTCAGGATTGACGGTCACAATGTAATGTTGTTGTCCATCTTTGAGAAAATAAACAATTTTTTTTCTCAGTTCCTTTCGGGCTAAAGGATGAATTTTGACGCCCAAAATCTCGATTTGAGGTAAAGGGGAATCCATAGAAAGTGATTATTATTCGCTTTTTTGAGAAATTTGATCAACGGGAAACCAAGTAATCTCATTTTTATTTTTGCCGTTATTCAATTTTAGTCCAACTTCACGTGAAAGAATCTTTAAATTTTCCACAATACCTTCTTGCTGGCCGACTTTAATACGATCTCCAATGTTAGGCAGGCCGATTTTCATTTTCTCGTAAATTGGTTGTTCAAAAGATAGGCAACACATTAAGCGGTTACAACAGCCGGAAAGCCTTTCATTTCCTCGATGGCTGATTTGTTGCAGGCGAGCCATGTCAGTTGAAATACTTTGAACTGACAAATTCTTTGATAAACAGCAAAGAGACCGACCACATGGTCCAATGCCACCTTGAATTTTGGCTTCGTCGCGAGAACCAATTTGTTGCAGGCGAACGGATTTTTGGAAAATACCCGCCAAGTCTTTAACCAAATAACGAAAATCAACTCTTTCTTCAGCTGAAAAACCAAAAATTAAACCTCCTCCATCAATGGAAACGTCAACGCCAATTAATTTCATAGGCAAAGCGTATTTTTTGATTAATTCACGACATTTTTTGATTAGTTCGTTTCTCTTGTCTTCTAAAAGTTTAACTTTTTCTTGCTCTAAAGAAGTAGCTCGCCTAACAATATTGCAGACTGATTCGAATCCATTGCCGCCATTCTCTTTGTCTTTTGTCTCGGCTACTTGACAAATTTGACCTAAATGTTTGCCAAAGCCTAAGTCAACGATAACAACATCACCTTTTTTGAAGGTAAGATCCGAAGAAGTTTCTCTCTTTTCCTTCCAATCAAATAAATCTAAAATATAATGCATAGTTGTTAAAATCAGTGAATTATTCAAATTTTAAGCGATAAAAACTGGTTGAAGTTATAAAGTAAATCTCTTTTTTGCTTTCGTCCACCTGAAAATCAAGAGCTTGAGTCAAAAGACTGTTTTTAATTTGAGATTTGATTTTACCACTTTCTTTTTCAAAGATAACAATTCTTCCTTCTGCGGGATTAAGTACGTAGAGGTTGATATCGTCAGGCTTAGTCAGCAGAATATCTTTTTCTCCTCCCAAAGCGACGGAAAGATCCTCGTTCTTCCAACTGGTTTTCTTGCCTCCTGAAAAGCGAGAAATTTGGCCATTCTTAGTGAGTAAAAAGAGATTGCCATCAACACTTAAACTTATAACGGGATTATTCTGAAAGAGATCTTTATAATCTTCCTTAAACCAACTCCGTCCAAAAATCAGATTATTCTTTTCCCAAGAAAATTGTTGGATTTGATTCTCCGCCGGATCAAAGAAATAAGCGAAAGAAGTGAAGGACGCTCCGACCGAAAAAGAATTTTTAAAATTAGCTTCCAGATTGCCTGAATCGGAGAGCTGGTTATTAGTTGGGTTGATAGAACGAACAGTTTTTGTTTGAGGAAAAATTAAAGCTAAATCGTTGGGAAAACTAAGAAGAAGTACTTTTTGATCCTTAACTTCGGGATTGCCATAATCTTTGGTTTCAACTGATTGATTGTTGGCAAGTGTTAATTTTCCCGCCCAACTGTCGGAAATCAGGGTAAAGGAACCACTTTTTCCCAAGGCTATTTTTTTGAGGTTTCCTTTGTCACTGGTAATCGACCAGAGATTGCTAATATCGGTAACATTTTCGGACTTTTCTAAGGTGGCTAGTTTATTATTCAATTCATCTTTCATTTTTAAAGCTTTAATTCCCCAGTCACTTGACTTGGAAACTTCATCTAAGAGACTAATGGCTTGATTGAGATCTTGTTTGGCCTTATCTTCATCTTGATAGATTAAAGCGTTGTCAGAATCTTCTTTCAGCTTATTTGCCCGATCCAAGATATTGGCATAATCGATAGCCACGCCAGAAGTGGCAGGTTTATTTAAGAGTGATCGACTGACAAAACCTAAAAAGATTAGAAAAAGAATTAAACTGGTTGAAAGAATTACTTTGCGAATTGGCGAAAGAGTGTTAATTTTCTTGGCTAGCGGACCAAAAATTAAAATAATTATTTTAAACGGTAAACTGAGAAATTTTTTGATAGTTTTGCCCAAAGCAGAAATTATTTTTTTCCAAGGCAGGAAGGAAGAATCGCTCTTACGTTTTTCTACTTGAGGCGGTCTAAAAGGATTGTATTCTTTAAAATTAAATTGGCCAATTTGCGACTCCTTAAACTCTGAGCCAGCGACTTCTCGAAAAAAATCTTCTTTTTGGGGATCAAAAGAGGAAACTTCTCCCCAAAGAAAAGAATTATTAGCTAACTCCGGAAGGACTTCCAAACTCCTGACAATATTTTGAAAAGCGCCAATGTAGTTTTGAGGTAAAGTTAGAGAAGAGATTTCTTCCAGAGATAAAGATTGCAACATCGGAGAAGTGGCGACTAAAAGGCGGTCACCTCTTTGCAAGTTACCTTCAACAAATTCAGAAAAGGGACGAGCAAAATTGTCAGGATGATCGCTGGGAGATAAATTTTCATCGGCGATAAAAAATTTTTGATTACGCCAAAAAATTAGACGAATTCCACCTCGACGAGTAAAATAAATCGACTCGGGAGTAGCGAAACCCAAAACTAGACCAATTTGTTCCAAGCGGTTAGTCGAGTTTTCTTCTTTCCAAGAAAGAAGAAAATGGTTGATGTTTCTGAGAACTAGTTCACAAATATGTTCCGGTTGAGGGATCGCTTGTTGCTCCAAAGTGGCTTCGCTAACAACCTTATTAATAATTTTCCAAAGTTCATTCACTAAAAAATAATTTTCTTTGGGATTCTGACTCTCAAAAATCAAGAAGAAATGAAGCTCTTGGCGACCGTTTTGTTCTACTTTTCGCCAGAAAGTTAAACTTTTGGACGATTTCTCATCTTGATTAAGTGAAAAAGGCAAAAAATAAAGTTTTTGAGGTAACATAAAAAAAATTACTGATCACAACAAGGGCAAACAATCATTCACAAAACAAGTGGGCGAACAATCATTCGTCTTTATGGGAATCTTATATCAATTTTTTGAATTTGTAATTTTTAATTTTCAGAAGTAAGATGATCCTGATTACTATTACGAAAAATAAAATTTAACTTTGTCTAATTATGAAAATTGTTATTTTGGCTGGTGGCAAAGGAACAAGGCTTTGGCCGGTAAGTCGTCAAGGGAAACCGAAACAATTTCAGTGTCTCACTTCCAACCGAACTATGTTGCAGGAAACGTATATGCGAATGAGAAAAGTGGCTAGTCCGGAGGATATTTATATTGTAACCAACCAAGAATATATTAGCGAAGTGGAAAAAGAAATTTTGGAATTTCCTCGTCAAAATATTATTGCCGAACCGATTGGTCGAGGAACGGCGCCCAGTGTGGCTTTAGCGGCTGCTATTATTGCCAATAAAAATCCTAACGAAATTATGGGGGTTTTCGCGGCCGATCATTTTATTGAAAATCCAGAAATTTTAATGAAGGCTATAAAAAAAGGCGAACAATTTTTACGACAGAATGACCAATATTTAGTAACTTTCGGTATTACACCCAATAATCCAGAAACGGGCTATGGTTATGTTGAGCGAGGCGAATTAATAGAAAAAAAAGGTTCTTTTTCTATTTATCAGGCGAAAAAATTTGTGGAAAAACCTAATTTTGAAAAAGCTAAAGAGTATTTGAAAAATGGCAACTTTTTCTGGAACAGCGGAATGTTTTTGTGGAAAGTAAGCATCATTATTGAGAAATTTAGACAATATACGCCTGATACTTATGATCGTTTACAAAAAATTAAACAAGCTGTTGGAACTAAAAAATTTGAAAAAATTTTAAAACAAGAATTTCCGCAAATGGATAAAAACAGTATTGATTATGCAATTTTGGAAAATGAACCTAAAATGGCCATTATTCCTGTAAAATTGGACTGGAATGATGGCGGATCTTGGACGGCGCTCAAAAGCGCTTTGATCGGTGATGGTAAAGAAAATTTTGTTAAGGGCGAACATATCAATTTTGGGAGCGAAAACTTATTGGTTTATGGCTATAAAAAATTGATTGCCACGATTGCGGTAAAAGATTTGATTATTGTGGAGACAGAAGATGCTATTTTGGTTTGTAACAAAAAGAAGTCGCAGTTGGTGGCTGATGTAGTGAAAAAATTGGAAGAAACGGGCAGAATCCAAAATTTGTAAATTGTATTTCGTAGGGGCGGGCCTTGTGCCCGCCCGATTGTGTTGATATGTATTTACAAAAACTCGGGCACCCACAAGGGGTGCCCCTACAAAAATCGAAGATGCCGAAAACGGAAGGGGCAGGTCGCGACCTACCCATACGTGGTTCGGAATGGTATTTATATAAATACAAGTTTATAAATATCCAGCCATTTCTGGGCGGGTAATTCTTGAGCGCGAAGGTTTTCGGACAGTTTTAGTTTTTGCCAAATTAAATTAACCTCATCTAGTCCCAGTATATTGGCTAAATTTTTTTTCAATTTTTTTCTCTTCTGAGAAAAGCCGGCGTGAATTAGCCGGCGTAATTTTTTAATTTCTACTTTAGGCGGGTATGAAAGGCTGGATAACCTTATTAGAGAGGAGTGTACCTCCGGCTCTGGGTAAAAAAAGGAGGGCGGAAAGTGGGAGATAATTTCAACTTTTTGAGCGATATTTTGAACCATTACCGCCAGAGAAGATAATTTACCAGGATTCGCGCAAATTCTTTCAGCTACTTCTTTTTGGATGGTTAAAAGTATTTCAGCCGGTAGAAAATTTTGTTCGAGTAATATTTCTAAGGTTGGCGAGGTAATTTGATACGGCAAATTGGTGATAACTCGGTATTTTTGAGCTTCAAAACCGTATTTTTTAAGTAAAGCTGTAAAATCTAAATGGACAAAGTCGTCATTGATTAAAATTAATTTTTGATTTTGGATAGCTGATTTAAAACGTTTTTGCAGTAGTTTATAGAGGTTGCGATCTTTTTCGATGGCCAAAATGGGTAGGGGCGTATTGCAATACACCCCTACATTATTTGCAAGTAATTTCTCGGTTAAAATACCCGTTCCGGGACCGATTTCCAAAATGGGCATATGATAATGGCAGGGACAGGTCGCGACCTGCCCGTACGTATCGTTGGGCGAATAATCATACGTTCCTACGGCATCCATTATTTTATCTAGCGCCTCCTTGGAAACCAGAAAATTTTGTCCCAGCGAGTGATTAGGGGCGATGTTATATTGGCCGAGATAAGTTAGGATCTCGTTTCTGCTGGTCGAGGAATTGCTGGTTGGAAGCATATTTTTCGATTATTTCTTTGAGACTTTGAGCAGCTTTGGCGCTCTCTCCTTTTTTGTTTTCTACAATATAGTTGACCCCTTGGTGCCATGACTTATTGATTTTATCAGATCTTTGAGCTTGGATGGCGATAGCGGCTGGAATAGCGTGTCCTTGACTCTCGAAATGGCGATAAAGATCTTCCACTTCAATACCGTTAACTAAAATAACAATGGCATTGGGATATTCATTTTTAATATCTTCCGCCCATTTAGCATCCACTTCCCAAATAATAGGCTTACCACTTAAATCTGCTTTCTTGATCTCGTCGTAAGTAACACCGACTAAGTAGTCTCTTTTTTTAAAAGAGAGCACAAATTGGTCGCTCTCGGCCATTTTTTGAAAGCTTTGCCAATCGGTTTTTTGAAAACCTTTTTCACCGGTAGCGCGAGTGGAGAAATAATTGATCCAATAAAAAGGAATAATTTTTTCTAGCTCAGTGATAACAAGAGTCTTTCCAGCTCCTTCTGCACCGGTTATAATAAAAAGTTTATTTTTAATCAAAGGAAAGGATTAATTTTGAAAGAGTTATTCTTTAGAAAAATACTTTTCATTAGCTTGTCGTTCTCGATCTTTCAGCTCAGCGATTTTTCCTTTGTTCCACATAGAAGTTTTGGAAAAATAGCCGGTTACTCGGGTGATTCCATAAATATTTTTTGATCCACATCGAGGGCAATCAGAAATCATTTCCGGTTTTGTTTTGTTGTTTTTGACCATGTTTTTTATGTTAATATTTATTTAAATCTAACTGGTAATTCATTTTAGAATAGAAAAAGTTACTTGGTCAAATTTTTAGTGTGAGAGAAAAGAAAAGCTAGAAAAAACCAAGCAAAAGCTAAAAAAATAGAGGCATTAAAGAGATTAACAATAGAAAAGCCAACAAGACCGATTAAAATTAAGGAAGCGGAAATAGGGTTTTTTTTAAGATTTAGCAAGGCTTTTTGGGTTAAAAACAGTAACAAACCTAGAAAAGTTAACAAGCCGCCTAATCCGGCGCTAACCCACCATTCAAGAAATAAATTATTGGCGTTGTGTTCAAAATTAGTAGCGATTAAAGTGGCTCCTTGGCCACTTCCAAGAAGGGGATGCTCTTTAATGAGATCGATAGCGGAAGTGGCTCTGGCGCCACGACTGACCACGTTTTCGTCTGTAGCGTAATCTTCTAAAAGAGTGTAACCTTTTTGGGAATAGAAATCTTTCTCTTCCAGATTGATTTTTCTTTTTTCACCCGTGACAGGATTTTGGGCTAGAGTAATAATATGTTCACGAAAAAAAATACTACGAAAGCGGTCGGCAAGATTGAAGCGACTGAGCTGAAACAAACTAATTAGCAGATAAGAAGCTAGAAAAACAGTTAAAAAAATTGAAAATAAACGAATTTTTAGTTTAAAACTTGGTAAAAAACGATGACTTTTTTGGTATTTTACCCAAGCTCTGAAGCCGAGCAAGATGATTATTTCTGCTATTAGAGCCAGCCAACTGGCCCGAGCAACGCTGATAATAATGGCAATAAAAATAACGGTGATAAAAGCGTAAAAGCTACAAGTTCTCTTTAGCAAATGGGGTAATTTACTTTTCTCTCTCTCTTTATCTACCCAGATTAAAAAAGGAATCAGTCCGAGAACCAGATAAAATCCCAGCCAATCGGGTTCCGGCAGAAAGGCGTTAGGACGAGCGGGCATAAATTCAAAATTAAGCCAATTGTGATTGAAGGCAATATTCTGATAAATAGCTACGAGAGAACTGAAAAAAAGACCGGTTGCCAGAGCGGAAAGAACAATCCGTTGGCGATTTTTGGCGTAAAGTTCGAAAAAAATGCCCAAGCCCAGAAGGACTGTTAGAATAGCTACCTGTTTTAGAGAATAAATTTTTTGAGGAGAATTTATAAGGCCGATTAAGGAAAAAAGGAGGAAAAAAGAACCGAAAAGAAGAATTTTCGATTGTTTAATAAAAGTAAAGCCATTTTTAATAAATTTTTGAAGGAGGATAAACAAAGCTAATACTCCAGCGATCATCCATAACTTCAAACCTTGTCCGGCGATTTGAACAAAAGGCAATTCAAAAGCCAGAGAAAAGACGGCAAACCAGAGAGTGAAGGATAGGAATTTTGACATAGAATAGAATTATATAAAAATTTCTAATTTCTAATCTGCCTACCGGCAGGTGAATTAGAAATTAGAAATTTTACTTACTGCTTTTTCTATCCTTCTAATTGACTCATCGCGTCCCAATAGCCAAGCACATTCAAAAGGACTGGGACTTTTTTGTTTGCCACTTAAGGCGACTCGAAGCGGCCAGAGGAAAGATCCTCGATTTTCTCCTGCGATGGTCATTAATAATTTTTCTAAATTAGACAAAGAAAAATCGGATAGTTTAATATCGGAAATAATTTTTAAGGTTGAACGTAAATTTTCTTTAATAATTTGGCTGGGAGTATCTTTCCAGATTAATAAATCGGAAGAGTAATTTGGTAGCTTAAAAACAAAATCAATATCTTGAGTGATATCACCTAGAACGTGCATCCGAGATTGTTGCACTTGAGCTATTTTTTTAATCAAAGTTTGATCATCAGTCAATTTTTGTAAGTAGGGAGCGCTTAAAAATGACAGTTCTTCTAAAGATTTTTGGCCAAGATAATATTTACCGAACCAATCGAGTCTCTGCTGATCAAAACGAGGAGCGGCTTTATTTAACTTTTTAGTATCGAACTCTTTAATTAACTCAGACAGAGAAAATAATTCACGATTATCTTTGGGATTCCAACCAAGAAGCGCAATAAAATTGATAATAGCCTCCGGTAAAAAACCTTTTTGTCGAAAATCGGCGATAGAAACACTGCCATCTCTTTTGCTTAATTTTCCGCCATGCATATTTAAAATATTGGTTAAATGGCCGAAAACAGGTGGTTTCCAGCCAAAAGCTTTGTAGATTAACAAATGCTTGGGAGTACTGGAAATCCACTCTTCACCTCGAAAAACGTGAGAAATTTTCATGAGATGATCGTCGACAACAACGGCAAAATGATAAGTCGGAAAACCATCCGATTTCATAATAATGGGATCGTCCAGCAGCTCATTCTCAATTTCGATTTTGCCTCGAATTAAATCTACAAAACTGGTTTTACCGGAAAGAGGCGTTTTTAGACGTAAGACAAAAGGTTCCTTTACCATTCGACTTTTTACTTCGGCGTCTGACAATTTAAGACAAGAGCGATCGTATTTAGGCGGCAAACCTTTCTTTAAAAAACGCTTTCTCATCTTATCTAATTCTTCACAACGACAAAAGCAAGGGTAAGCAATTTTTTTACGTAAAAGTTCGTCGGCGTAGCGCCGATAAATTTCCAATCTTTCTGATTGAATGTAAGGGCCAAAATTACCTTTTTGAATAATGTTTTTTTTGATCTCTGTGTAATTAAGCGAACTGTCATTTACATTTTTACGACAGTCAATAACGCCCTCGTTTATTTCTAATCCCGCCCATTTTAGACTAGCCAGCATATCGGGAATAGCTTCTGGTACTAGACGATTTTGATCGGTGTCCTCCACGCGAACTAAAAAAACACCTTTTTCTTTGCGAGCAAAGAGATAATTGGTGAGAGCGGTACGCAGGCTTCCCAGATGAAACAAACCAGTTGGAGATGGAGCAATTCGAACGCGAACAGTGGACATGGACGAAGAAGATATTAATAATTTCTAATTTTTAATAAAAACGCAGAAAATAAGAACAAAAAATCGTAAATCAAATATTAAAAACCAGGATAATTTAGTTTTTTCTTTATTTTTAGGCTAATTAGAAATTTTATTAGGAATTAGAAATTAGGTGAACCTTGCCTACCGGCAGGCAGGTTAGAAATTTGTATTCTATTTATTTTCTTTAGCCTTAATATCTTTTTCAGTTTTTTCCTGTTCCTCTGGCTTTTTGGTTTCTTCTTTTTTCTCCTCTACTTTCTCTGACGTTTCAGTTGCTTCGGGAGCTTTTTGCTCTTCTTTGGTTTTATCCTCAGCTACTTTAGCGGTTGTATCAGCGACTGGCTCTTCGACTTTAGTTGTTTCGGTAGTTTTTGCTTCAGCTGGTGTATTAGCTGGAGTTTCTACTTTTTCTTCTTCTTTCTTTTTCAATTTAATCTTTTTGGTTCTCTTCTTTCCTTCGATAACTTTTTTTTCAATTAATAAGTTATAGACTCGGTCAGAAGGTTGAGCGCCGACTCCGATCCAATAAAGAATGCGTTCATTTTTAAGTAGAACAGTTTTTTTGAAAGGATCAAGAGAGCCAACAGTCTCAATGGCGCGACCGGTGGGAGTTTTTCGTTTATCCATAACAACCATACGAAAGAAAGGAGAATTTTTTTTGCCAAAACGGGCGAGTCGAATAACGAGCATAGCAATATTACGATTAATTTTAATTAAATTTGTCAAAAACTAAACTTACTATTATATATCTTATTAGATTGAATTTGACAAATTTTGGGATTTTGGGTGATTAGCTCAGTTGGTTACCCGCCCGAACGACCGGAGTCGTCCGGTCGGGCGGGGAGCGTACGGTTCACATTTGGATAAAGAGGGTGATTAGCTCAGTTGGTTAGAGCGTACGGTTCACATCCGTAAGGTCGCAGGTTCGAGTCCTGCATCACCCACCAAGGAGAGGTCGCATAGTGGTCTAGTGCGCTCGCTTGACCACCTTGCGATACAGTATTTATCAAAAGTCCTACGAGTTTTTAATTTACTAACTATTTTATAAACTACTTATTTTATTTTGTCAAGTTTTGTGTTTATTCTTTCATCTTCTTTCACTGCGTCTCTTACCCAAGCATAACTCATTCCAACTAATATACCTACTTGTCTATAAGATAAACCCTCCTTGTACAATCTAACAGCTTTGATTTTTATCTTTTTATTCTTTGCTTTCTTGTATTTTGATATGGACATCAGATTTTTTTAAAAATTTCTAATGTTATTTTTAGTGTAATAAATATTTTTGTCAAGTTTTTAAATCGCTCTGACTTTTATGTGTTGTTTATGCAGTTCTTTGCCATAGAGTCGAGTATAGCGTAAAGAGTAATTTAAGTTTGTGTGTCCCATAAGAGTCGAAATATTTGAATTGTTTAAATTCTTCTCAGCACAATCTTTGCCAAAAAGGTGGCGGAGAGAGTGGGGGTTGAGCGTTGGAATACCTATTTTTTTCGATAATCTTCTCATCATCTCATTAATTCCTTGTTTACCTATTCTTTTGCCAAACTTATTGCCATCAAGACAAACAAATAAAGCGTCTTTCTCTTGAATTAGTGGCAATAGTCCCTTTCTCACCTCAATCCAATCAAGAATTGATTTTTGTGTGTCTTTGGACCAGAAAATTTGCCTATAGCAAAATCTTCTTGCTTTTTCCGTTTCAATTTTCGCACTTCTAGAATTAAAATCCATTTCAGAAATATTAAGATTACAAAGTTCATTTCTTCTTATCGCTGTGTCGTAATACATTTTAAGAATTGCCAAGTTGCGTATTCCTTGCATTTTTTTATCTCCTTCTAACATCTTAACTATTAGTTTATAGCTTTTATAATCGGCCACTCTAGGCATTTTATCTTGGACTGTTGGGACCGGAATTAAATCCGGATTAATAACCTTTTTTCCTTGTTTATAATAATAATCAAAAAAATTACGGATAACCACCGCTTTTTCCTGGACGTTATTATCCCCCCAGCCAATTTGTTGAGAGAGATTAATAAAAAGAGTAATGTCATTTAGTTTTATTTTTTCTATTTGGTATTCAGGATCACGGAGAAATAAAGTAAAATATTTCAAGTGGCGGTCATAATAATAAATGGTCGCCTCCTTTGTGTTGGGTTTTTTCCAATTTTCAAACTCTTTAATCGCATTTAATATATGCATATAAACGGAAACCTGCCGGTATTACTCGGCAGGCTCCTAAAGATATTCTCTTGCGAGAAAAATCTCTTTTTATAATAACATAAAAAAGATAATTTTTATATTATTCGGGAACCCCACTGGTAATACTTGCTCTTAGAGCAACAGCAGGTTAGTTAATTTGTTAAATTAGTTTGTTATGTTCTTCTTTTTTGTATAAGTCAAATAAAACTTGACTTATCTAATTTTATACTTCAAAATATAAATACAATTAGATTTCGCCGAGTGAGAACCACAGGCACGACCCATTTTTTGGCCGTGCTTTTTTTGTTTTAGGCACAATCCACAAAAAGGGTTGTGCCTTTTTTGTTTTTATAGCGATGTTTTTTAATAAAACAACGAAGCGGGGTAAAGCCTCGCTATAAGCATAAAAAAAATGAAAGACAAAGAAGCATTAACGCCAAGACAGATTGAATTTTTAAAAAATTACCTCGACCCAAAAAGTAAAACATTCTCTAATGTATTACAAAGCGCAATTAGAGCAGGATATTCGCAAGAATACAGCGAGAATTTAACTAATTTTGATTTAAAATGGCTATCGGAAAATATAGGAAAGAAAAAAAAGCTCGTGGATAAAGCAGAAAATAACCTAGATGAACTTTTGGGAAGTAAAGATGAAAGAGTTAAAGCAGATTTAACAAAATTCACTTTATCAAGACTAAAAAAAGAAGATTATAGCGAAAGAAATGAATTAACCGGAAGAGATGGAGAAGCATTACCGACACCAATAATTCCAATCAATGTATTACCAGACAACAGCAACGGACAAAATAACCAAATTAACAAAGAGAATTAAGGCAATACCCGGCGGAACTTCGGCGAGTAAAACGATATCAATTTTAATATATCTAATAGCTCTTTCACAATCAGACACAAAACCCAAATTGACAAGCGTTGTTAGTGAGTCAATACCTCACTTAAAGAAGGGAGCATTGCGAGACTTCAAGGATATAATGCGAAGTCATAATTACTGGAAGGAAGTTAACTGGAGTGCAACAGACTTAATCTACACTTTTGAGACTGGAAGCCAAATAGAGTTCTTTGGAGCCAATCAGCCAGATAAGTTAAGAGGAGGAAGAAGAGATAGATTATTCATCAACGAAGCCAATAACGTCAGTTTTATGGCTTTTGAGGAGCTGGAAGTTCGAACACGAGAGAATATATGGCTAGACTGGAACCCGACAAATGAGTTTTGGTATTACACAGATGTTAAAGGAAAACGTGATGACGTAGAAGAACTAACCCTGACATATAAGGACAATGAAGCCCTAGACATAGCAACAATAAAATCAATCGAGCAACGCCGAAATAGAAAAGACTGGTGGCAAGTATATGGACTAGGAAAGTTAGGAGAATTAGAGGGAAAGGTTTACCGGGACTGGCAAATCATTGATGTAATTCCCCACGAGGCACGACTAGAGAGAAGAGGATTAGACTTTGGATATAGTAATGACCCTACGGTTGTAGTGGATATATATAAGTATAATGACGGGTTTATTATCGATGAGCAACTTCACCAAAAGGGTATGAGTAATAAGCAGATTGCAGATTTAATAAATAATCTACCTATTCCCCAAACCCTTGTAATAGCCGACAGCGCCGAGCCTAAGAGTATAGATGAAATAAAGAGTTATGGGGTCAATATCCTACCGTCCATAAAAGGACAAGGAAGTGTTAGCCAAGGGATTCAGTTCGTTCAAGACCAGAAGATAAGTTTGACAAGTAGAAGTTTAAACACTATTAAAAGCTACCGAAATTACTGTTGGATAACAGATAAAGACGGCAAGATAACTAATGTACCAGATCACTTCTTATCAGACGCGATGGATGCAATACGATACGGACTAAGCGGATACCAACCAGTCAGAGAATTTATCCCACTCCAAAGACAGAAATTAACATCTTATCAATAAATTTTAACCCGCACCGTTAAGCCAAAAAATGCCAAAGTGCCTTCGGAGAGCAAGAGGCAAAAATTAGACAATATTAACCAAAAAAAATGCAAAAACTTGAAACGTTTTTAAAAAATAATGAAGAGATGACAATCAACGTAAGTCCTGGCGTTAGCTATAACTTGCGTGATGTTATAAACAAGAACTATCGACTTTACAACTCACAATTTGAAAAAAATAAAGAAGAATTAAGCGGATTTGAGCGTATTTTTTATAATATGATTTGGGTAATCTACCGCACGATTATTATGGCCTCAGATGTTGACTTGAAAGACTTAAATTTGCGTTCTCTTAACGGTTTTGGGATTAAACTTCTTTTCCTTCTTAAAATGGCTGTCCATTCTCACTTAGGCAGAACTTTTTTTGGTAAATATGTTGACAAAGTAA
>JAJYBC010000026.1 GCA_021779255.1 bacterium
ATCTAAATATATTCGCGAAAGTCAATTCTTTCCTGATCGGTTACTCCGATAAGTTTACTGAGAGATTTTTTCATTTCTTTTTCGTAACGATCGTAGACATCTTGGCTACTGGCCAAATTGTCAATCGGCTGTAAAACAACTTTTTTGCCCTGTGCTTTTTCCACTTTTTCCGCTTCCTCCATAATAATGGAACGCATATATAAAAACCGAAAAGTATTTTCCAAAAGAGCGTAGATGTTGTTTTGTTTCATTTTTTTTATTTTGACGATTTAATTGAAAGAAAATTTATTCTTTAATTTTTTCACACGCTTCAATAATCCCCGGCAAAATTGATTCCATTATTTTTTCTTTCTCCGAATCTGTCGCCTGTTGAAATTTTTCTTTTCCTTCTTCGATAACTTTACTTAAACTTATAATTTTTTCCATATTTTCATCAGGAGTTTCCGGAAGAGTTTCCGGCGTTGCTGTTGGTACCTGCGCGGACAAATCATCATTCACTTCTTCAACTTGAACATTCTTTTTTTCAGGAGTTTGGTCGTCAATTTTATCAACTTTTAATTCCAAAACAGCTGGCACAACCGCCTCAACAGGTTGAATATTTTCATTAGCATTTTCTTCTACCTCTAGTTTGGGTGATTCTTCCGCCTCAGCTAATTCGTGAATCATATTTTTATTTTGGTCTTCATAACTCTCAGCTTCAACCAATGAATCTTCCAAGGGTTCCTCCTTTTCGGAAACCCCCTCGGTGGAAGGTTTTGGCTCCCAAGGATAACGCACTATTTTTTGGATTGATTCTGGTGAGACAGCCATAAATTTGTTTTAAAAATATTAATAAGATAAGATTAAAAATATTATAAACTATTTTAATAAATTTTTACAAAAAGCCAAAATGAAAATTTGGGAAAAAATTCAGAAAATCTGGAAGTTGCGTGATTTACGCTATAAAATTCTCTTTGTTTTTGTTATGTTAGTTATTTTTCGAGCTGTAGCTTCAATCCCAGTTCCAGGAGTCGATACTGACAGATTACAGAGATTTTTTGAAAACAACCAATTATTCGGTTTACTCAATGTCTTTTCCGGCGCCGGTATGCATAATTTTTCTTTGGTAATGATGGGTGTTGGACCATATATCACTGCCTCCATTGTGATGCAATTAATGACTGTTGTCATTCCTACCGTCGAAAAATGGTATCGTGAAGAAGGGGAAGCGGGACGCAGAAAATTTCAACAGATTACTCGCATTTTAGCTGTTCCTTTTTCTATAATTCAAAGTTATGGAATGATCGCCCTCCTAAAAAATCAACAAGTGATTAATCAGATTAACGGTTTAGAATTAGTCAAAATTATGATTATTGTCACCGCTGGTACTGTTTTTTTGATGTGGCTTGGCGAGCTGATTACCGAGAAAGGAATTGGAAACGGTACTTCACTTATAATTTTTGCCGGCATTATCACCAATATTCCCAGTACCATTCAACGCGCCTTTTCCACTTGGGACAGTTCTCAGACTTTCAGCTATTTTTTATTACTTGCCGCCTCTTTACTCGTAATAGCGGGTGTTATTTTTATTACCGAGGGTCAACGCAATATTCCTGTTTCTTACGCTCGCCGCATCAGTGGCAAAGGGATGACCAGCTCTAATTCTTATCTACCTCTTCGAGTTAATCAAGCCGGTGTTATCCCCATTATTTTCGCTATGTCCATCTTACTTTTTCCTCGTATGATTGCTAATTTTTTAAGCGTTATGAGCAATGAAAAAGTTAAGACCATCGCGCTAAAAGTTTCTAATTTTTTGCAAGATCAATGGGTCTATGGCATTATGTATTTTCTTCTGGTTATCGCTTTCACTTATTTTTATACTATGGTAACTTTTGAGCCCACTAAAGTTAGTGAAAACTTGCAAAAACAAGGAGGCTATGTTCCTGGTATTCGCCCCGGCCGTCATACGGCCGAATATTTACAAAAAGTTTTAAACAGAGTTACTTTGGCGGGAGCCCTTTTTTTAGGAGCTATCGCCGTTATGCCTTATATTATTCAAGGTCTCACCCATATTCAAACCGTTAGCGTCGGTGGAACCAGTCTACTAATTGCCGTTTCCGTCGCCCTTGATTCTATGAAACAAATCGATAGCCAACTGGTTATGCGCGATTATGACGGCTTTCTTAAAAGCTAGCAACTATCTTTATCCGAGCTATTGACAAAATATTATAAACTAACATAATGGATGGTTATTTTATAAATTAGCAACTTAAAAACGGAGGCTCCAGAAATGGCAAAAAGAACCGACCAACTATCCGACATTGAACTGGAATATGGTATCGGCTTAAAAACCAATTTTCGCCAACTTTCTGAAAATTTAGAGAGGGGCTTACAGTTTGAAGAATCAGAGAAAGGAAAAAAAATGAAAAAATTTTTTTGCTACTCCGAAGAAGAAGTTTTGGCCTGGATGCAAGGCAAGACTAAAGACAACGGATTTTTTGATCACATGCTTGACTGCTCCCAGTGTGCTAAAACAGTTGATAGACTGATGTATTTAGTCGAAGGAGACTACCTTTTTCCACTTGTTAATCTTACTAGTGAGGATAAATAACTCCGATGTATACAAGCAAACTGAAATAATTTCGTGTCTATACCCTCGTTTTTAAAACGGGGGTTTTATTTTGAAAAAAAAGAAAGTAGAATGAGAAATACCAAGATTTACTGGATCACCCAGTTAAACTGGATGATGACAATTTAATAAATACCGCACTGTTTTTTGGTTTTAAATTTTTTTGAGTGTGCTCCCGGCAGGGTGACTTCTCCACTCAAAAAAATTTAAAACCAAAAAACAAGCTTGAATAAATCTAGAATGACAATTTAATAAATACCAAATTTTATGCAACCAAAACTTTTTGATACTCACACCCATTTTAATTTCAACGCCTTCAAGGATGATTCTGAGGAGACTATGAGACGAACTATCGAAAAAGATGTCTGGTTTATTAATGTCGGGGCGGAAAGTCGCACCAGTCAAAGAGCCGCTGAAATAACAAGTTCTTATCCAAGCGGTGTTTACGCCGCCGTAGGCTTGCATCCTATTCATACTTATGATGATAAATTGGAAGAAACTATTAACGGTGAGAGGATAGAATTTATAACCAGAGCGGAAGATTTTAAACCACAATTCTACGCCAATTTAATTGAAAATTCAGCTAAAATTGTAGCAGTGGGAGAAACTGGATTAGACTATTTTCATATTCGAAAATTTGACAGTGTAGGGAGAAATAATAGCACACCAGATGTAGAGGCGTATGCCCATACGCCTCTGCTCCAAGACAAGCAGAAAGAAATATTCACTGCTCAGATAGAATTAGCTTTCAAATATCAAAAACCACTTATTCTCCATTGCCGGCCACTGAAAAATTATGATGCTTACTATGATATGTTGGCTATCTTAAAAGAAAATAAAGATAAATTACTACCAAAAGCCGGAGTTGTTCACTGTTTTGTTGGCAACCTGGCTATTATGCAAGAATTTTTAGAATTAGGTTTTTACTTAGGTTTTAACGGTATTATAACCTTTACTGATGATTACAATCAGTTAATTATTAATGCTTCTATTGATAAAATCGTTTTAGAAACTGATTCGCCTTGGTTAACACCCGTGCCTTACAGAGGCAAGAGAAACGAATCAATTTATGTAGCTGAAGTCGCCAAAAAAATTGGCCAGATCAAGAAGCTAGACTTCGAAACCGTCGCCAACAAAACGACTGAAAATGCGTTAAGGCTGTTTAGGATAACATGATTTCATTTACCGTGTTTAACACGTAGGGACGTAGTATTACTACGTCCCTACAAATATAATCCCGATATTTATCGCGCGTACGGGCGTATTGCAATACGCGCCCCTGCCGTATATTTTACATCATGCCCCCCATACCACCCATGCCACTCATATCTGGCATCCCTGCCGTTGAGCAAGAAGAACAGCTGTCTTTTTTATCTGGTAAATCACCGACAACTGCTTCGGTAGTCAAAAGCATACTAGCAATAGAAGCCGCATTTTGCACAGCTAAACGAGTCACTTTTGCCGGATCAACAATTCCAGCTTTGAGCAAATCCTCGTACTCATCCGTGTCAGCGTTATAGCCTTCTGTACCTTTTAGGCCTCGCACTTTTTCCACTACTACCGAACCTTCTTTACCGGCGTTAATAGCGATTTGTCGCAATGGTTCTTCCAATGCGATTCTCACAATTTCCACTCCAGTAGCTTCGTCACCGGATAATTTTATTTCTTTCAATCCTTCTATCGCTTTAAGGAGTGTTACTCCTCCTCCAGCGACAATACCTTCTTCGACAGCCGCTTTGGTGGCTTCCAAGGCGTCTTCTACTCGATGTTGTTTTTCTTTCTGCTCTGTCTCTGTGGCAGCGCCAACTTTAATAATTGCCACTCCGCCAGCCAATTTCGCTAATCTTTCCTGCAATTTTTCTCGGTCATAGTCTGAATCGCTCTGCTCAATTTGACGACGTAAACTGGCCACCCTATCTTCGATTAAACTCTTATCCCCTTTACCTCCCACGATAGTTGTGTTATCCTTGGTTACGATAACTTTGTCGGCTTTACCAAGCATTTCCAGTTTGGCATTTTCCAATTTAAGCCCCAAATCTTCAGAAACAACTTTACCACCAGTTACCGTAGCAATATCATCTAACAACGCTTTGCGATTATCACCAAAACCGGGCGCTTTAACAGCTAGAGCATTTAAAGTACCTCGCAATTTGTTAACCACTAAAGTAGCCAAAGCTTCACCTTCAACTTCATCGGCAATTATCAGAATATCTTTTTTGCCTAATTTAGTAATATCCTCCAAAGCTGGCAAAATATCTTTAATCGCCGAAATTTTTTGATCGGTAATTAAAATAGCCGGATCCTCCAAAACCGCTTCCATTTTTTCTGCGTTGGTAATCATATAAGGAGAAATATAACCCTTGTCAAATTGCAAACCCTTAACTGTCTCCTCCTCTAAACTGAAAGTCTGCGATTCTTCAACGGTAATCACACCGTCTTTACCAACTTTATCCATAACATCCGCGATCATCTCGCCAACTTCTTTGTCTTGAGCGGAAATAGTCGCCACTTGGGCTCTTTCTTCTTTAGAATTAACATTTTTTGCCTGTTCTTTAATACTTTCTACCACTTTTTCCACTGCTTTTTTAATCCCTTTACGAATTTTCATCGGATTAGCTCCGGCCGCGACATTCTTCATTCCTTGAGCAATCATTGCTTGAGCTAAAAGAGTAGCCGTCGTGGTTCCATCACCGGCGGTATCGTTAGTTTTAGAAGCAACTTCTTTAACTAACTCGGCGCCAATATTTTCAAATTTGTCTTCCAACTCAATTTCTTTGGCAATTGTCACTCCGTCATTAGTAATTGTTGGGGAACCAAAACCCTTATCGAGAACTACGTTTCGCCCCCTGGGGCCTAAAGTTACTTTGACTGCATTGGCCACTTTGTTCACTCCTGCCACCAAATGTTGTCTAGCTTTTTCGCCAAATTCAATTTGTTTCGCCATTTTTTTCGTTTAATAATTAATAAAAAATTTATTACTTTTTTATCATAAATAAAAAATTAGCACTCGTCAAGTGAGAGTGCCAAAGTCGCTACTAATGCTGTTAATGCTAAATTTAATAGATTAATCATAAAGACCGCCTTTTTTAAATAAATTCTTCCTTTTTCTTTTCCACATCAATAATAAAAGAACGCAAACTTTTACGCCCGATAATCACTGGATAACGTAAGTGGCGTCTACGTACTATGGTTGAACGCGTTAAAATAGCTGTTTTATCCAAAATAATTTTTGCTTCCACTACCGGACGAATACTCACTCCGTTAGACGAATAAACCAATTTAACATTACTGATAATTCCATTGCTTTCTCTAATTATTTTATCCAAATTTACTTTACGAATCCTTTTGGCTTCCTCAAATTGAAATTCAATTTCTTTTCCTGGGAATAGCATAGCTCCGTGATAATGAGGAAAATATTTTTTAAACACAAGCAACGCTTCTCCATAACCAAGTTCAATGGCCAACTCTTCGTCGACAGAAGTATAGTAAGCTCCCGTATCTAGCTTAGCATCAACAATTCTTTTTCTTATCGGACCTTCTATCATTATTTTCTTAAAAATTCCTACTACTCGTTTTCCAGTCATTTCTTCCACTTCTTCTTCCACTTCTCCCCCAAAAAGATCTTGCGCTAGCCGAACCGCCTTACGCACTTTTTTAATATTTAAACCTTTGACTCTTTCCAATCTATCACCCAATGTTTCTCGATTGGCATTTTGAATAGAGAGACCGGGGCGAACATTAATTTCGGCAATAACCGGCCCTTTATCGCGATCGATCATAATATCCACTCCTAAAAATCCTAACCCGCTTACTTCTTGGCAACGAACCGCTATTTCCAAAGATTCCTGCCAATAAGGAATCCGGATACCCGAAAGAGGAAGACGGGTTCCGGGAATAAAATCTAAAGAATAATCTTGTTGAGTTGATAAATTGCGAGAAATACTATAAGTAGTCAACCCTGTCGCTAAATCAATCCCTGTGCAAATTCCTCCCAAATGAAGATTGGCTCGACCTTGCGATGCTTCGGTTGGCAAACGAAGCATCGCCATCACGGGAATTTTATTAAAAACAATAATACGAATATCGGGAATACCTCTATAAGAATAAGGTTTGAAAATTCTATTTAGTTTAACTCGCTCTTCAAAAAAAGCTTTGTCTGGTTGACCGGCCAGAGAATAACTACCTTCAAAAATATTATGAATGTGCATTTTCAATTGGTCTACGGTTACTTCTTTTTTGTCGGCTTTAACCCAATTTCCACTTCTTTTATTTCGACCATAGACGACAACAATACCTTCTCCACCTAAACCACGATTGGGTTTAAGAACGAAGCTATTAGGCAAACTATCCCAATTGAAATCAGTCAAATCGGCAAAATTTCTAACCCTTCCTAACAATTCAGGCACCGGCAGACCTGCCTTTTTCAATATTCTTTTACACAAAAGCTTATTGTCAGCCACTTTACGGGCTTCTTTGGGATTATAAGGCCGAACATAAAGTAAATTACGGGCATTCATTCCGAGAACCCGATTACTTTTTACGAGGTATTTCCACATTTTTTATAACGTCACGAAATCGATAATATTCATTAAAACGTAACCCTGTCCAACGACCTAAGACAATATTTAAAAGAACAATCAACACCACAATAAAAGGATAATTTAAAACTAACATTTGGAAATCTGGCCACCGAACAATAAAATAGCAAAAAACGGAAAGTAAAATTGTTTCTAAAGCCAGAAAAAAGGCGGTTCTAAAACCCTTTTCAATTTGCACTAAAACAAACTTTTCCACAATAGTAATAATAATTAGCAAGGGGAAAATAGAGACGCTGGCCAAACCGGTTCGGCGAAAACTGCCACCGATAGCCAAAAAAGCCAAGACTGAAATAGCCACCATAGAGAGCATAATAGCGGTGCGAGAAGTATAAAGCAACTGAAAATTTTTCAACAAAAAACGCATACCCAAAGCCACCGCCAAAACCACCGCGAAGATTGCCAAACCATATTTTAAAGTAGTCGCCAAGAAGGCCACTGCAATGATTGAGGGAGTATAGATACCAAAAGCTTTGATTCCCACCACTTGACGCGCGGCCGCAATAATAGTCAAAATGACCGGATACATTAAAATATAAATTATCGTTTCCTGAGGAACGCCTTGATTCAAAGCCAACTGAACGAGATCAAAATCAAACATGGCAATTATTTATTTTTTATACCTAAATATAAGCGCTATTTTAGAAATTTGACAAGTATTTTTTGTGGGTTATTATATAATTAAAGTGGTAAAAAGTGGGGATGTGTAGAAAGTATTTTGTTTAATAGAATCTTTACTTGTTTTGTTCTTTACTATTCACGTTCCTTCCGTTTTTTTCTGCCATACTTGGCAACTATTTTTTTCGACTATTTAAATTTTTTGAGTGTGCCCCCGGCAGGGTGATTTCTCCACTCAGAAAATTTAAATAGTCGAAAAAAGAAATTCCAAAAAACGGAAGGAACGTGAAAAAATAATAATTTAATTCGATGCAGGTATTCCACTAAACCTACATATAAGCACTAAATAAATGTTCATCGGCGAATATCAACACACTATCGACCCTAAGAGAAGAGTGGCTATTCCAGTTAAATTCCGCGAAACTCTAAAAAGAAAAGCGATCATTACTAAAGGATTGGATAGTTGTCTTTTTGTTTATCCCGTTCCCATTTGGCAAAAAATAGCGGAAAAATTGAGTCAATTACCTTTAGGAGAAAAGAAAATGCGCCAGTTTGTTAGATTAATGTTAGCCGGAGCCACCGAAACCGAAATTGATAAACAAGGTAGAATTTTAATCCCTAATTATTTAAGCGATTTCGCTAATTTAAATAAAAAAGAAGTTGTTCTCATCGGACTTTATGATCATTTTGAAGTTTGGAACCAGACTTTTTGGGAAAAATCAAAAATCCAAGCCGAAAAAGAAAAAGATTTAGTCGCCGAAGAGCTAGGCAAGATGGGAATATTTTAGAAGCTATCGAAAATTCGAAAAAGAAAATTTTTGTACTGTTTTTTAAACAAAATTCAATTTTATGCATATTACCGTCTTACCGCAAGAATCAACTAAATATTGGCTTTCGCTGGATAAGAATAAAAAAATTAAAAAAGGTATCTATATTGATGCCACTTTCGGAGAAGGAGGACATACGGAAAGGGCTTTGGAGCTTACCCACGGAGAAAAGGAAATTATTTTTGTCGGTCTCGACTGGGATAAAAATCAAATTAAAAAAGCGCAAAAAAAATATCACGAAGAAATTAAAAATAAAAAGTTGTGGTTATTTTCTGATAATTTCAAGAATATTAGCCAAATAATTAGCTCTTTAAAGAAAAAAATCAAAACCAAACTGTCCGTGAGAGGAGTTCTTTTTGATCTGGGAATGTGTAGCAATCAACTGGAGGAAAATCGCGGTTTCAGTTTTCAAGAGAAAGAAGCTTTCTTAGATATGCGTTTTAATCAAAAAGATAATTCTTTGACAGCAAAACAAATTCTCAACGAATGGCAATTAGAAAAAATTGCTCAGCTTTTAAAAATTCAAGGAGAAGAAAAATTCCATTACCGCATTGCTCAAGCTATTATTGCTAGCAGAAAAGAAGGAATTAAATTAGAAAAGGTTCAAGATTTATTAAAAATATTGGAAAAAACCGTGGGAAAAGCTTACAAAAAATATCGCCTACACTTTGCTACTAGAACTTTTCAAGCTCTCCGTATAACCGTCAATCAGGAAACGGAAAACATTTCACAAGGATTGGTTGCCGCACTAACAGTTTTAGCAAAAGCGGGTCGGATTGTCGCCATTAGTTTTCACTCCGGTGAAGATCGCTTAATCAAAAATTTTCTCCGTCAAGAAAGTCGAGACTGCCTTTGTCCGCCTATTTTACCTATTTGTCAGTGTAATCATCAGAAAAAATTAACAATAATCACTCACAAACCTATTCAGCCCACCGTCCGAGAGATCAGTATTAACCCGCGTTCTCATAGCGCTAAAATGCGAGTAGCGGAAAAAATATAGAAAAATTATATTAAAAAAATATTAAAAATTATTTATTTTATGTCGCACGTAACTTTTTTCAAACAAAACGCTCATCGCAACAAAAAAGTTAAGAGTCGTTATAGCCTTATTCCTCCCATCAAAATTGGTCCCGCCACTCTGGGGGTAATTACCTTAGTTATCATTATGCTTATGAGTCTACTTTATTTAGTCCAAGCCAATTTGACCGCCACCAAAGGCTATGAAATAGAAAACGAACAAGAAAGAATTAAAAAATTAGAATCCCAAGCCGAAAAATTAGAGCTGGAAATGGCTAAACTACGGTCAACCAAGGAGATTGATAAAATACCTCAAGAATTAAATTTAGTTCCAACTCCTCAAAGCAACGAGATCGGATCAATTCAATTTTTCGAACAAGACAAAGCTATGGCAGGAGTAGATAGTAAAAACGAAGGTCTTATCCCAAAAAGATAACCTCGACCATAAATAGTATGGATTAATTTTTTCGACTGAGAAAAAGTACCATCGATTTTTTTCCGCAAATTCAAAATATGAACTTCTAAAGTGTTGGTCAAAAAGTCAGTATTTACGTCCCAGACGCTCTCGATAAGATCAATTTTGGTAATCACTCGATTTTGATTACGCATTAAAAAATAGAGTAGGTCGAATTCTTTGCGCCTTAAATAAATTTCTTTTCCGCCTCGAAAAACTTGAAAAGTTTCTGGATAGAGAAGCAAATTATCCACTTCTACAAAGGTTTTTTCTGACCAAGACGAGCTTTTTTCTCGTCGAAGTAAAATTCTAACTTTAATAATAATCTCTCTAAAAGGAAGAAAACAATTGCAAACTTCATCCGCTCCTTCTTCCAATAAGCAAATTTTTTCTTTAAGTGAAAGTGCATCAAAAAAAACCAAAAGAAAAGTTTTAGGACATTCTTTCGCTAGTATTTTAATTTGAGAAAATGTTTTTTCAAATTGATTGTCCGTAATGATAACCAAGTCATAAAAATTAGTTTTAGCCAACCAAATTCCTTTTTGCCAATTTTTTGTTTCATCAACTAAAAAACCTTCTTCTTTAAATCCCAAGAGAAAACGCGGACTAATCGGTGTATCATCAGTATCGATGATTAAGAGACGCATAAATTAAAAAAATTAAATAAAAAGCTTTATTAAAAGCTTACATTCTCCTAGACTTCTATTAGAGAGCAGAATAGAAGAAAAGAAAAAAACTGACAAGAGTGAAATATAAAAAAATCCTCAACTTTTTTGAAAATCAACTGCGAGAAGCAAAAAAATAATCCCACCACTTTTTAGAATTACTGCGTTGATCCTCTTGAGGCGCCGGTTTATTGGCTAAATCAGGAATAATATCATTTTCTTTTTGACGGTTTCCTTTGACCAACAGGACTTGTTCTCCTTCCTTTTGAACATTTAAATTTTCCTTAGCTTCTTTTTCTTGGAAATCGCTGGTTTTAAAATATTCAATTAGACCTTTTAATTTTTGATTTTCTCTTTCCTTATTGTTCGCTTGGCTACGCAAATCCTCAATTTCTTTCTGAATTTGATGACGACGATAAGTTTCTTTAACCACCGCCAAAGAAATCATAGTAACAATGCCTAGGACTATCACAATAAAAACGGAACGAATAATAAAATTCATTTTTTAATTGAAAGTAAAATATGATCAATTGCTTTATAGAATTTATCAATGTCTCCGTCGTTGACCACCACATAATCAGCCTTTTTGCCAATTTTTTTTATATATTTTTCGTTTCTTCCAGAACTAAGACGCAAAAATTCTTCAAAAGGAACTTTATCATCCGCTTTTTCGTGGCGAACATAAACTCTTTTCCAACGAATTTTTTCCGGAGCCGTCAGAAAAATCACTTTATTTTTAGGAAAGCGACGAATGAAATCATAATCGGAAGGTAGCCTGAGACCGTTAATAACAATGATTGGTTTCTGACAAAGGACTTTAATGGTCTTTTCCATTGCTCTAGTCAAAACATTGTTACCGTATTTTTTCTTCAATACATCCGCCAGCCAAGCCAAATTTTGGCGAGAGATTGGAATACCTAAAATTTTAAGAGCGTTGACTAACATATAAGAAAAACGAAATTCCTCGGCGTTATATTTTTTTTTAATATACGAAGCCGCTGTATCTTTACCGCTTCCCGCTTCTCCAATTAAACCTAAAACTAAAGGAATTTTTTTCTTCGTTTTCTTGATTGTTATCATTGTAATTAAATTCATTTATTATAAAACCCCAAAACATCCATAAAGACCTGATGGATTATTGATTTTCCGCCAAAATAATTTTATTTTTTTGGTAATCGAAAACGAGCCTCTTTGGCAATACTAAACCTTTTTTTAAGAGAAGCTCCTCCTCGACGACGCAAAGTTATTGCTCGATCTTTTTGTTTAGCTATCTGCCTTTTAATTTCGCTAATAACCGAGTCAATTCCTTCTTCTATCGTATGCGTTTTCGCTACTGCCATAAAGTTGCCCAAGGAACTTTCTAATTGCAACTCCGTTCTATAATGTTTTTTTCTGGACATAAATTCTAGCTCAAATCTAGCCTTGGGCGAATATTGCGATTTGGTCAATATTTTTACCCAATTGCTAATTTTGTCAGCAAGATATTCCTGAGCTTTTTGCTTATCTAAATCACCAATCTCGGAATGAAAATAATAATCGATTTGCATTTTTATTTAAATCAAAATTTAGTTTAGTTAAATAAATATTTAAGGAAAAAGCAGCTTTTTTGTTTCTCGCGCAATCATTTTCTCTTCATTGGCAGGAATAACCAAAATAGAAACATCCTTCAAAAAAGTTTTACGAAAAGGTTTCAATACTTGGTTGCGAGTTATAGCCTTTCCGGCACCAATGGAGCCGGTAAAAACCACGGCGTCCAAATCACCGATAATCGCCGAATAAGCTCCCAAATATTTCTGTATTCTGTAAATAAACATTTTAAAAGCCAACTTAGCTTTTGAATCTCCTTGATTAACCCGCTCTATTATATCAAGCATATTTTTTGCCTTTGTCAAACCTAAAAAGCCACTCTTTTTTAATAAGATATTTTGAACTTCAGCTGCCGGCATTCCTTTTTCCAATAAAAAGAAAATGATGCCAGAGTCAATGTCACCCGTTCTAGTGCTCATCATTAGGCCTTCCGCTGGCGTAAACCCCATGCTGGTGTCAATTACTCGACCTTGCTTAACGGCTGAAACACTGGCTCCTCCTCCTAAATGAAAAATGATTAAATTTAGTTTAGAGCGATTTTTTTTCAATCGAGAACTTGCCTCTTCCAAAGCGTACTGATGAGAAATACCGTGAAAACCAAAACGACGAAAACCGAATTTTTTAGTTAAATAAGTTGGAATTGGATAAAGGCTGGAATAATCAGGCAAATCAGCGAAAAAAGCCGTGTCGAAAACAGCTATTTGAGGAATTTTAAAATGCCACCAAGCAGCAGTTTCTTTAATCCCTTCCAAATTAAAAGGATTATGCAGAGGAGCTAGTTTCGCGTATTTTTCAATTTGATCCAATTCTTTTTTACCAATCAAAACACTTCTTTTTAGCAAGCCTCCGTGAACCACTCGATGACCGACAGCGACGATTTTTTCCAATAAACCGGCTTCTTCTAACAGTCTTTTCAATTCCTTCAAATCTTTACGATGACTCAATTTCGGATCTAAATCGTTTTTGCCCCAAACAAAAACCTCTTTAATTTTATTTTTGTTTACACTAAAAACCCGACTTTTAAGGGAAGTGGAGCCGACATTTAAAGATAAAATATAACCGCCAGAGAGTCGTTCTGTCATATTTGCAAAGTTATTTAAAATCAGATCAGTTGAAAAGGATGTTATTTTGTGTCTTTACTTCTTTTTATTCTTTTTTCCTTGTAATAAAGTAGCGGTTAAAGCTCCTATGAAAGCTCCTATGCCGGTAGCGGCCACCACAAATTTTTCCGGATTTTTCTTGACATATTCTCTTACTTTTTCTTCAGTTGTATTCGTATATTCATAATAAGATTTTAAATCTAAGCCTTGATATTTTAATCTTTCAGCTAAATCTTGAAGCATAACATCAGGCAAAGAATCAAGATTCGTATCCTCAAAAAGTTGCAGAGAGAAATTTTCTTCCTTTGTACCTTCGTTTTGAACTATCACTTCAATTTTGAAATTGTTTCCAATGTTAGAAGAGTCAGGAATTATTAGAATATCATTAATAGCTAAATCAGATTCCTTCGGTGAAACTGAATTAAGAAACCCCGGTGTTCCATTAGGTATAATTGAATTCTTCCAATTTGAATTTGAACTGTCTTTACTACTTAATACCTTTTCATCAG
>JAJYBC010000027.1 GCA_021779255.1 bacterium
ATTTAACTATCAGCGAAGAGGTGAATATTAGATAAGAAAATAAATACAAAATACAGGGCACCCACAAGGGGTGCCCGTACATTATATCAACATCTTCGGCCGATAGTACGGACGGGTCGCGACCCGTCCCTCCCTCGTCAGAGGGGGAGAAAAATTATTTTTATTTCCCCAAAAAATCTTTCAACGCCTCACTAAAAGATCTGATTTCTGGCAATTTTGTATTTAATAGAACCGAATACTGAGGTCGCTTTGCCGGACGAGGAAAGTCCGAAGCGGGTACAGCCTTAAGTTTAACTTTCTTATCTAAAATTTTAAAAAGAGTTTGCGCGCAACCGTACCAAGTACAAGGTTCGCCGTTAACAACATGATAAATTCCTGATTTAAAATTACCTTCCAGCAAAAAACGAGTGGCCATGGCCAAATCAAGAGTATAAGTAAAGCAACTCATCTCTTCGTCAACAACTTTTAGCTCGGGCATTTTTTGAGATAATTCCTGCATAAGAGTAATAAAACTTTTTTTGACATTTTCACCAATTCCCTCGTGGCCAAAAAGTTTGGAAGTGCGAATAATATAATAATCACCGCCAATAGTTTGAACTTTTTTTTCGCCTTCCCATTTACTCAAACCATAATTGTTAATGGGATCCGGCAAATCATTTTCCTTATAACCCTCCTTTTTATCCCCTCGAAAAACATAGTCTGAAGAATAAGTGGCAAAAGTAGCACCAATTTCTTGACAAACTGCG
This sequence comes from bacterium, assembly GCA_021779255.1. Taxonomy (GTDB): domain Bacteria; phylum Patescibacteriota; class Minisyncoccia; order CAIUEV01; family CAIUEV01; genus JAJYBC01. The sequence continues at coordinate 747 of JAJYBC010000027.1, forward strand.
TTTAAATTAGCTGGCCCTTCGGCGTTAACAGCCATCGCCATTTTTTTACCTTCGTCTTCTTCAGCTTTATCCACGGCGTTGTAAGCAGCCGCGTTAATCACAAAATCAGGGTCGGCTTCTTTAATTTTAATAAAGACTCGTTCTCGATCAGTTATATCGATGTCTTTAATATCCCAAGCCAAAATTTCATTAACCGGATCTTCCCCATAAACTTTAATTAAATCCTGACCCAACATACCATTGGCACCGATAATGAGAATACGCATAAGATAAAATTATTCTAATTAACCTAATTGTTCTAATTATTCTAAATAATGGCTAACAAATACAGGAAATTTTCAAAAATAGAAACAAGCGCTTGACTGGAGCATTCTTTCAACTTTCCATTCTCCATTTTTTATTTCTTCTTTTCTTTAGGTTAATTAGTATAATTAAAATAATTAGTATAATTCACCTTGGTTTATCCCCTCAGCATCTTCTCAAATCTCTCACCATCTTTTTTCTTCCACGGTCCAATCATAGCTAAACGTAAACGATTAGGAGATAAAAATTCATTAGCCACTTTTTTGAGATCACCAGCCGTAATTTTTTTAATAATTTTAATTTCTTCCGAAAAAGGAGTAAATTCGCCACGAGTCGCAATTTCCGAGCCCAACAAAAAAGCAATATCCGAGCTGGTTTCTCGCCCTAAAGCCATACTACCGATAATATGATCTTTGGCTTTTTTTAACTCCTTAGGCGAAAGGGTTTTTTCACAAATTCGTCGAAAAAGTTTTTTAATTTCTTTAATCGCTAGTTCTATTTTTTCATTATTCAATCCGGCATCTATTGAAAAACACCCCGTATCCTTATAGGAACGACTGGAACTATGGACATAATAAGCTAGCCCTCTTTTTTCTCTGATTTCCGAAAAAGCCCAAAAACTCATCCCACCACCCATCAAAGTGGAAATAATTGAAAGAGGATAACGACGCTGGTCAAAATAGGAAAAAGTTTCAGTACCCAAAGACAAATGAGTTTGATCAGTTTTCTTGTAAACAGTTTTTACTCTCTCTTCTTTTGACAATTTTTTTGAGTTTTTCTCAAAGCTTTTTTTGAAAAATTCTTTTTTATTCGCCTGAGGAAAATGGAAATAATCACTTGGATCAAATTGCTTTTTTTTGTGTTCTAACGCTTCAAGGTTACCTGCTACAACCAAAACAGCTTTATTCGCCGAATAATTTTGGTTGAAATAATTTTTCAGTTCGGGACTTTTTATACGATTCAAAGTCTTTTGATCGCCAATAACACTACGCCCTAAAGAATTTTCCGCGAAAATCAATCGCTCGAAAATATCTTCGATTTGCATCATCGGCGTATCATTGTACATATTAATCTCTTCCAAAATTACATTTCGTTCCATTTCGGTGTCAGTTTGGGGAATTAAAGGTAAGGTGGAAAGAGCCCCCAACCATTTAAGGGCAATCGGCAAAAATTCCGCTCCCACTTTAATATGAAAACCGGTAAATTCTCGTGAAGTAAAAGCGTTAAAACTCCCTCCTAGCTCGTCAATGGCCGCCGCCACCGCCTGAGGGTTGGAGTAAATTTTGTTGCCTTTAAAAACCATGTGCTCCAAAAAATGAGAAATACCGGAATAGCGATCTTCTTCGTGTCGCGATCCGGTCTTAAAAATAACAACAGCTGTAGCCGTGGGGCTTTTAGGCATCGGCGCCAAAACTAAATCCAAACCATTTTTTAATTTTTGGCGATTAAATTTAACGTCAGAGCTAGACATAAAGAGAAATTAAAAATAAGAATAACCTTTTTATTCTATAACCGGAAAAAAATTTTTACAAAAAAACCACGAAGAACTACTTAAAATTGCTGTTTTTAAAAAAAAGACGTATATATATTTTAAGCCTTACGGGGCTTTATTTATTTTTTAATTTTTATATTTGTTTCATTTTTTTTGCCATAGTTGGCAATAACTTTTTTCTAGTATCTAAAATTTTTTATGTTTTGCGTAGCAAACCCCATAAAAAATTTTAGATACTAGAAAAAAGAAGTTGAAAAAATGGAACAATCCTTTATTTATCCTATGGAAATTCGCAATATCGCCATTATCGCCCACGTCGATCACGGCAAAACCACTCTCACCGACGCTATTTTAAAGCAAACTGGCATGGCCAAAGAAGGCTTTACTATGGATACTAACGCTTTAGAGAAAGAGCGAGGAATTACTATTTATTCCAAAAACGCTTCCGTCATTTATAAAGGCACCAAAATTAATATCGTCGATACTCCCGGTCACGCCGATTTTGGATCAGAAGTAGAGCGAGTTTTACGTTCTATTGATAGCGTTATTTTGGTCGTTGACGCTAAAGAAGGCCCGATGCCCCAAACTCGTTTCGTCTTAAAAAAATCTTTGGAACTTGGACTAAAGCCAATCGTAGTTATTAACAAAATTGACAAAGTTGGTGCCCGACCGGACATTGTTCAAGAAGAAATTTTTGAGCTTTTTTTGGATTTGGGCGCCAGCGACGAACAGCTGGATTTTTCCACCATTTATGCTATTGCTCGCGAAGGTATTGCCAAAGTCAGTCAAGATGACGATTCTCAAGATTTAACTCCTTTGTTAAATTTAATTTTAGCCAAAGTACCTTCTGCTTCTTCTCAATTGGACAAGCCTTTTAAAATGCAACCTTTCAGTTTAGGCTATGACAATTTTCTCGGTCGTTTAGCTATTGGTCGCATTTATTCTGGAACTCTGCAAGAAGGCAACGTCTTTGTTAAAAAGAATAACGAAGTGCGTACTGGCAAAATTACTAAAATATTTACTTTTGAAGGTCTTGATCGACGAGAAATAAAACAAGCTTTAGCTGGTGATATCGTTATGGTAGCCGGAATTTCCGATATTTACATCGGTGAAACTATTTGCGCTTCACCAGAGCAAGATCCTTTACCAACCATCAATATCGACGATCCCACTATTTCACTTAATTTTTTGGTTAATGATTCGCCTTTTTCCGGTCGAGATGGCAAATTTGTTACCAACACTCAAATTAGAGAAAGACTCAGAAAAGAACTAGAAATTAATGTTGGTCTTAAAATCGATTTCTCCTCAGCGGATAGTTATAAAGTTTACGGTCGAGGAGAATTACACATTTCTATTCTCCTCGAAAATATGCGCCGAGAAGGCTTTGAGGTTCAAGTTTCTAAACCGGAAGTCATCATCAAAGAGGAAAATGGTCAAAAATTGGAACCTTTTGAAGAAATTATCGTTGATGTACCGGAAACTATGTCCGGCATTGTTATCGAAAAGCTAGGCAAGAGAAAAGGCGTTATGACTAAAATGGAAAAGCAGGGAAGTGATTTACGCCTCACTTTTGAAGCTCCCACCAGAGCCATTCTGGGTTATCGCAATCAATTTATTGTCGATTTACGCGGCGAAGGAATTTTTTCCAGTCGTTTTGTCGGCTTTAAACCTTATTTAGGCGAAATTAACGGTGTTAAAACCGGATCGATGGTCTCTATGACTTCCGGTAAAGCTCTTGGTTTCTCTCTCTTTAATTTGCAAGAACGAGGCTCTCTCTATATCGGTCCCGGCACCGAAGTTTATGAAGGTATGGTTATCGGCAACGTTTCCAGAGGCAACGATATGTCAGTCAATCCCATCAAAGGTAAGCAATTGACTAATATGCGCGCTTCCGGCTCGGATGACGCCATTCAACTTATTCCGCCGGTAGAAATTACCATCGAAAGAGGCTTGGAGATTATGGCTGATGATGAATATTTAGAAGTTACCCCCCAAAATATTCGCTTACGCAAAAAATACTTAACTGAGCTCGATCGCAATCGATCCAAAAGAGGTTAAGATTAATAATGAACTATAAATTCAAAAATTTCGTTTCTGCGGAAAATTTATCCTGCAAAAGTTCTTGATAAACTTTTTTAATATCTTTCTCGCGCAAATCTCGTCCGCCCAAACCAAAAACATAGCTCTGAATTTTCTGTTCAAACCTTTTGCCTGTCAAATGCAATGTGCTGACCACTTCTGAGTAAAGAGGCGGAAAGCTACCGAAGCTAAAAGATCGATCCAGCACCGCAATTTTTTTAATATTTTTTAAAATCTCACCCAATTCTTCATAAGGAAATGGCCGAAAAAGCCTAATTTTAATCACTCCCACTTTTTGGCCCTTTTTAATTAATCGCTTTGCCACCGCTTTAGCTGTCCCCGCAGCGGAACTCATCACTACAATAACCGCTTCTGTATCTTTTTCAATCTGAAAAGTTTCTACCTCTGGATATTCTCTGCCAGTAATTTTAGTCAGTTCCGTACTAACTTCTTGATAGACTTTTTTAGCCACATCCATAGCTCTAGCTTGTTCCACTTTAATTTTGAAAAAATGTTCCGGCAAGACTAAGGGACCAAAAGTTTTCGGCTCTTTCGAAGAAAAAACTGAATCAGGATATTTATAATCACCTATAAAATCTTTTACTTCCTCATCCAACAAAAGTTCTACTTTTTCTAACAAATGAGAAGTTATAAAACCGTCCTGCATCACCATAACGGGTAAAAAAACTTCGGGATGTTCCGCCAAACGCGTAGCTAGAAAATTATGATCGTACGCCTCCTGAGCTGATTCGCTATAAATTTGAATCCAACCCGCATCTCTAACTCCCATACTGTCCGAATGATCACAATGAATATTGATCGGCGCCGAAAGAGTTCTATTAACCACGTTCATTACAACCGGTAATCTCATCCCCGAAACAACATTTAACACTTCATACATCAAAGCTAAACCAACCGAAGAAGAGGCCGTTGCTGTTCTGACTCCAGCTAGACTAGCACCGATAGCTATACTCATAACCGAATGTTCCGATTCGGCCGTAATAATCTCACTTTTAGCGCGACCATTAGCCACCAACTTGGCAAATTTTTCAATAATGGGTGTTTGAGGAGTAATCGGATAAATCGGCACCACTCCGGGCTCGATTTGACGCATAGCTTCCGCTACGGCTTCCGCTCCCGTCAAACCCGAACCTTTTTCTTCCAAAGATAAGTTATTTTTCATTTTTTGATTTGCTAAAAAAATATTCTATAATAAACGTATCCTGAAAGATATTTTATCTAAATAAATTTATTGTGTAAAATAAAACATTGAAATATTTGATTCTTAAAATAAAAAAACTATGTTCACCAAAAACACCATTTTACAAGAACAAACTTTTTCTTTAAAAAAAACTGACGACCGCTGGGGAAGATTTATTCAGAGTTTAGCTTGTATTCTTTTAGCTATCTTCCCTTGGATGCTCTTGCCCGATTGGCCAAAACCCTTGGAATACTCCAAAGAAATACTTCTTTTTTTAGTCACTGGCGTATTGTTAATTATTTGGCTTTTTCGCTCTATTAAGAGAAAAGAATTTGAATGGCGACGCACCAAACTTGGTTGGCTTTTTTTGCTCTGGACAATTATTTTAGTTGGTTTATTTTTTATCTTTCCGGGAGGTCGTCGTTTAGCTTGGAACGGCTACCCTGGCAGTTTAACCGGTGGACTCAGCGAATATCTAGCTTTTTTGGGTTTTTATTTTTTAAGTATTCAGATTTTTTCAGCTCCCGATTGGGAAAAAAATATCAAAATATTTCTTAAAAGTCTGCTTCTTTCCATTCTTTTTTTTATAGCCTTAACTCTTTATTTTCAGAGTAATTCTATTTTGACTCTCAATTTTGCCAAAACACCCACTCTAATTATCGCCACTGCCGGATCATTAGCGTTAGCTTTTTGGTGGTCTGTTAAAAACTCCGAAGAACTCCAAAAAAGTAAAAGTTTCTTTTTAACTCTGATTTTTTTATTCATCGCTTCTCTCTTGGATTTTTATCTGGCTTGGTTAATGATCGCCTGCGCGGTTTTAGTGATTTTACTCTTTGATTTTGTTATCCGAGCCGAAAAATATCATCAGAAAAAAGAAGAAACCGAACTCGGTTTTCAGAAAGAGAAGGGTTGGTTATTAAATCTTATTTTTGGTGGTGAAGCTAAATATCTTTTCCTGGTCCTGCTTTTTGCTCTTTCCCAAGTTATCTCTCCCGTTTTGACGGGACAGCAGAAACTCGTTATTTTTCCTTTTGCCAACTTTTTAAAGCAATACCCTTTGTTGGGACAAAGAGTAATTTTTTACTTGGCGCTTAATTTAATTGTTTTTTGTTTTGGTCTTTACTATTTTTGGAGAGCTAAAAAAACTCGTTCCGAGACGGTTATTGTTCTCAGCGGATTGGCAGCTATTTCTGTTGGTCACCTCTTTTACTATTCCGAAAGCGTTGTTTTCTATTTGATGAATTGGTTACTTCTAATTTTAGCCGGTTTAACTTTTCTCCGCTCCGCTCCCGAAAAAGATTTCCTTTATTTTTTTAAACCGCGAAGCAAAGGGGAAGGCATCCTATTCGCCAAAGTTTTGGTCTTGACAGCTCTAATTATTTGGCTAATGGTGGAAAAGCTGAAATAATACCCGAGATTGAATCATTATGGAATTAATCCTCGATTGAAATTTAGAAATTGAAAATTAAATCTATGTCGTCTTCTCTTCCTACCTCTCTTGGAGGTACTAGTCTTAAAAATTTAACCGGCGCTTGGGTTTCTCGCCATCCGCATATCAATCAGAAAAAATGCCTGAAATGCCATCGCTGTGTGACTTTTTGCCCAGAAAATTGTATTCAAATTGAACCGGATGGTAAAAACGTCAAAATTAATCCTGCCTATTGTAAGAATTGTTTAATTTGCGCCAACGAATGTCCCGTTAAGGCGATAGAAACATAACCCGTAAAATATTTGTTCTATTTGAATATATTAATAATCCAAAATTATATCATTAATACTAACAATTACTTTTTACCCTCATGCCAAAAAAAATTAAAAAGGCCATCATCGCTGTCGCCGGCAGTGGCACTCGACTTTTACCGGCCACCAAAACCATGCCCAAGGAAATGTTACCGATCGTTGACAAACCAATAATTCAATTGGTTGTTGAGGAGCTTATTGAAGCTGGAATCCAAGATATTATCTTGGTTACCAAATGGGATAAAAAACCGCTAGAAGACCATTTTGATCGCAGTTGGGCTTTAGAAAATGAGTTAAAAAAAGCAGGTAAGCTCGATAAGCTGAAAGAAATTAAACGAATTTCCGAGATGGCTAATTTTATTTACGTTAGACAAAAAGGCCCTTATGGCAACGGAACTCCCGTTTTATCCGCTGCCAATTTAGTTGACGATGAACCGTTTGTTTTTGTTTGGGGCGACGATCTGGTCAAATCCAAAGTTTCTTTTACAAAACAAATGGTTGATGATTATGAGAAAAATGGCCATTTGATGATTGGTGTTCAAAAGGTTCCCAAGCAAGTTGTCAATCGCTATGGAATTGTAAAACTACGTCAAGGAACCAATGAGATTGAAGATATCATTGAAAAACCTTCCGTTGAAGAAGCCCCCTCCCAATTGGCCGATTTTGGTCGCATGATTTTAGATCAAAAAATTATCGATATTCTGCGAGAAACTTCTCTGGGCAAAGACAATGAGCTCTGGATTGTCGATGCCATTAAAAGATACGTAAAGCAGGGCCATATTTTCTTGGCTAAAGAAGTGGAAAATGGTAAATGGATGACCACCGGCGATTCGCTAAATTATCTCAAAACTACCTTGGCTTACGCTTTCGAGAGAGAAGACATTGGACCAGAAATAATCAAATACATTAATGGGAAAATTTGAAATATTTATATTTTAAATTTACCCTTATACTTATGAATACAACTCTTGGCCAACTAAAAAAAGATCGTCTTAAAAAACTTCAAGCAATATTGAAAGCTGGTATTGAAGTTTATCCCAGCCAAACGAAACGAAGTTCTACCAACTTAGAAGCTTTAAATAATTTTTCCAAATTTATTAAAAAAAACGTTACCCTAGTCGGTCGTCTTGGTTCTTTTCGTGGTCACGGTGGCCTTTTTTTTGTTGATTTAATCGATGAAAGCGCCAAAATACAGCTGGTTTTCAAAAAAAATATTTTAGGTGCAGAAAATTTTAATTTTTTCCGTGATAATATCGAAAGAGGAGATTTTCTCCAAGTTGAGGGGAAACTTTTTTTGACCAAGATGGGAGAAAAGACGATGGAAGTAGAAGAATGGAAAATTCTTAGTAAAACGATATTTCCTCTGCCCGAGAAATGGGCTGGTCTCAAAAACGAAGAAACTCGTTCTCGCAAACGCTATCTTGATCTGCTTACCAATCCTGAAACCAAAGAAAAATTCAAGAAAAGAAGCCTCTTTATTCAGTCTCTGCGTGATTTTCTGTTAAAGAATAATTTTTTAGAAGTAGAAACTCCGATTTTACAAGATATGGCCGGAGGTGCCATTGCTAAACCTTTTAAAACCAAGCATGAAACTCTCAATCAAGATTTTTATCTGCGCATCGCCCCCGAGCTTTATCTCAAAAGATTAATCGTTGGTGGTTTGGAAAAAGTTTTTGAATTTGCGCGTAATTTTCGTAATGAGGGCATCAGCCCGCAACATAATCCTGATTTTACTATGTTGGAATTTTATTGGGCTTACGCCGATTATGAAGGTTTAATGCATTTTACCGAAAAAATGTTAAGGGAGATCGTCCCCAAAATCAATGGTTCGCTAAAAGTTAAGTTTCAAGAAAAAATCTTTGATTTTACGCCTCCTTACCAAATTGTAACTTTTGATTCTTTAATTAAGAAAGAGCTTGGTCTAGATATAGAAAAGTTAACCAGAAAAGAACTCCTTTCTTTTGTGAAGAAAAATAAAATTCAAATCGACCAGAAAATATCAACTCTCTCCGAAGCTAAAATTTTGGATGAAATTTATAAAAAAATTATTCGACCGAAGTTAAAAGGACCTCTTTTTCTAACAGATTACCCGAAGGAAATGATTCCTTTAGCTAAAACGAAAGAAGACAACCCAAAAAAAATCGCCACTTTTCAATTGATTATTAACGGTTGGGAAATTATTAAAGCCTATAATGAGTTAAACGACCCAATAGAACAGAGAAAAAGATTTGAAAAACAAGCCCGAGACAAAAAGAAAGGAGATAGAGAAGCTCATTCCCTAGATTTGGATTATATAGAAGCTTTAAGCTATGGTATGCCGCCCACAGCCGGTTGGGGAATGGGAATTGACCGTTTTTTAGTTATTTTGCTCAATCAGAAAAACGTTCGAGACGTTATTTTATTTCCTTTACGAAGAAAAAAAGACAAATAGAATTTTTAGTATAATCTTTCCTAAAATTTGAAACTAACAAAAAATCTAATTTAGATAAAAAATCTAATATGCTCGATCTCAATTTTATTCAACAAAATGTTAAAATCGTTAAAAAAGCTATAAAAAACAAGAATATCGAACTTGATCTTGATCTTCTTTTAAGAGTTGCTAAAAAAAAGAAAGAATTTCAGCAAGAACTTGATGAGCTGAGACAAGAAAAAAACATTTTAGCTGATAAATTACAGAACCCCACCGAAAGAAATGATTATCTTATAAAAAAGGGCAGGGAAATTAAAGAAAAAATTACTCTTTTTGAAAAAGATCTCCAAAAAATTAAAAACCAATTTGATTCTTTAATGGCAAAAGTTCCGACTATTCCTTCGCCAGACACTCCTATTGGGAAAGATGAAAATAGCAATCAAGAAATCTCTCGTTGGGGAAAAATACCTGAATTTAATTTCAAGCCTAAAGATCATATTAAACTCGGTAAAAATCTGGATATTCTCGATCTGGAAAGAGGCACTAAGGTCGCCGGTTATCGAGGTTATTACGTTAAAGGGAAGGGCGTTTTATTGATGCTAGGACTGGTTAATTTAGCTTTAGCCAAAATGATTAAAAAGGGTTACTCACCTTTTATTCCTCCTACTTTAGTTAAAGGACGAGCGCTTTTTGGTAGTGGCTATTTTAAAGGAACAGAATATGATTCTCAAATCGACGAGATTTACCAAATTGCAACCGCCGACAAAGAAGTGGATGGGAACGCCAGTCGAGAGAAAAAATTTCTAATCGGTACTGCTGAACCTTCGCTTTTGGCCTATTACGCTGACGAGGTTTTAGATAAACAAAATTTACCTTTACGAATGTGCGGTTTCAGCCAATGCTACCGTAGTGAAATCGGTAGTTATGGCAAGGATACCAAGGGGCTTTATCGTGTTCATGAATTTATGAAAGTGGAACAAGTGGTTATCTCGGAGGCCGAAATCGAAAAAGCCAATAAATTGCAAGAAGAGATGATAGCCATTTCGGAAGAAATCCTTCAAGATTTAAATTTACCTTATCGCAAACTTCAAATTTGTTCTGGGGATATGAGCCCCGGAAAATATCGCGCTTTTGATTTGGAAGCTTGGCTTCCGGGACTCAATCGTTGGGGAGAAACCGGTTCTGCCAGTAACTTTCTCGATTGGCAATCACGTCGTCTAAATGTTCAATATAGAAATAAAAAGGGAGAAAAAAAACCGGTTTTTATGCTCAACAACACAGCTTTGGCCACCCCCAGAACCTTTATCGCTATTTTGGAAAATTGCCAGCAGAAAGACGGTCATATTCTCGTCCCAAAAACACTCGCTCCGTTCGTCGGCTCCAAAATTATCTAAATAGAAACCACTTATGCCAGAAATATTTGAAGACCTCAGCAGTCTCACTGATTCAAAAAGTCTACGCCAAAGTCGACAAATTTTAAACCAAGAAAGAGAAATTCAGGCAGTCAACCGTTTGGTTAAAAAAATGATCGCTAAAAAACAAGGCAATGAAAGATTAATCCTCTTTTTAAGACGCCATTGGATCAATTTATTTTTTCAGCTTTTTCCTTTTTTCGCTTTGGTTTTATTAATCCTGCTAATTTATTTTTTCGCTACTTTCTTTGGTCTTTTTGATTTTTTTAGTGATTTCGATTGGAAAATGACTCATCTGATCTTGGCTTTTTTGGGACTTTTTTTCTGGAGTTTTATTTTTATTGTTTTTTTAGATTATTATTTGGACATCTGGATTATTACTAATTCTCGAATTGTTAATGTGGAACAAAAAGGTCTTTTTCGCCGAGATATTTCGGAGCTACGAATCGAGAATATGCAAGATATTACAACTGAAATTACCGGCATTATTCCGACTTTTTTTGATTACGGGGATCTTTATATTCAAACGGCCGGCAAAATCGAGCGCTTTTTATTCAAAAGTATTTCTCACCCTAACAGAGTTCGCGACATTATTTTGGTTCTCTCAGAAAATCAAAAATAATCGCAAAAAATATTTTGGCAATTTTATAATTTTATTTTAAAATTTCTGCATATATTATTTTTTCGATAAGTTCTATTACTAATTTAAACAAAAAGATGAAAAAAAATCTCCCAAAAACCCTGCTAGTCTGTTTTCTTCTCGCTTTTGTCTGCAGTCCTTTTTTAGCTTTGGCCAAAGAAAAACCTAAAGTTAATGAAATTAAAAATCGTCAAAGTACTTCTCTTTCTTTAGTGTTTGAGTATAATAAATATAAAGGTAAAAAAGTTGATGTAATGGTCAAAATTCGCAACAAAAAAACCGACAAATACGAAACTCAGAGTTTTGGAAAAATCAAGATGGGTAGCGACGGAACGAAAAAAATTACTTTAGATCAACTCACGGCCGACACTAAATACTCCTTCAAAGTCAAAATTAGAAAGACGGGTGGGGGAGATTACACTCCGTATTCCGATCCGGAAAGTACCAAAACTAAAAAATAATAATTTTTAGACAAAATCTGCATGTCAATTATAACTATCGGTCATTTAAATTCCGACACTGATTCTGTCGCCGGAGCCGTCGCTTTGGCAGAACTTCTGAAATTACAAGGAAAAGAGGCTTTGGCTTATCGCAATGGTCAACTCAACAAAGAAAGTGAATGGGCCTTAAAACATTGCGACTCAACTAATCTCGTCAGCGAATTTTCATCAACGAACATCTCTGAAAATCAAGAATTTTTTTTAGTTGATTTTAACGAAGAAAACCAAAGCCCAGTTGCTTTGGCTAAGATTAATTTGGTTGGACTAATTGATCACCATAAACTAAATAGTTGTTGGAAAACCGATAAACCAATTTACTTTCGAATAGAACCGGTCGGATCAACGTGTACTTTAATCGCCAAATTGTATCAAGAAAGAAAAATAGTCATAGCCAAAGATGTTGCTCGGTTATTGCTTTGCGGTCTCATTTCTGATACAATCAATTTGACTTCTCCTTCAACTACTGCGGATGATCGAGAAATTTTAACTTTTTTGGCAACTCAAACAAATGAAAATATTGAGTGGCTGGCTCAAAATCTTTTTGAGGCTAAATCCGATCTTAGTTCCTTTACTCCCGAAGAGGTGGTTAGATTAGATTACAAAATTTTTAATTTTGCTCAAAAAAAAATCGGCATCGGCGTAATTGAAACCCTAAGTCCGGCTAACATCAAAAAAATCGAACCGGAGTTGAAACAAGCCATGCGAAAAATCAAAAGTGAAGACGGCTTGGATTATCTCTATTTGGGAATTGTCGATATCGTCAAACAAGAAACCGAAATGTTGGCAGAAGATGAAGAAGAAAAACAAATTATTTTGAAAGCCTTTTCCGACATAGAGATCGCTTCCAGTGGAGATAATTTATTGCTTAAAACAATTGTCTCTCGCAAAAAACAGATTGTTCCCCAAATTGAAAATTTTTTAAAAAACTATAGTTAAACTGAAAAAATGTCTTTTTCTTCTTCCAAAAAAATTTTATTGACTGGCTTTTTATTAACTATTATTTTTACTTTTCCCGTTTTTTTTCGTTTTTGGGAAAGTATTCCCGGCCGAGGTTCTGACACTTATCAAGTCATCGCGCGAACTACTCTGGTTCAAAATCAAATTCAACAAATCGGTTGGCTTCAAACTTTTCGTTGGCAAAAAAACGCCGATTTTTGGGGAATATTACCGATCATTGGATATACCCAAACTGTTTTAGGTCAGATAGCCGGCTATAATTTATGGTGGCTTCTTTCTTTTTTCTTGGCTTTTCTCGGGATGTATTTTTTTGTT
>JAJYBC010000028.1 GCA_021779255.1 bacterium
CCGATCTGAAATTTTAAGTTTTTCATTTTTTTAGATTAGTTGTAATTTTCTAGAGTATCTATTATGTCCATCAAAGCGTGGTATTCTGGGTTTATCAACCTACCTATCATATCTTCTATTTCCAAAAATCCAACAAAAAACATAACTAATGAGAGTATTACTAAGAATAATCCAACTACTCTTACCCCTTCATATTCTTCAAAATTGTTTTTATTATCCCATCCACTATCTTTTTTTGGTTTTTGTAATCCCCAAACAAGAACCCTATAGGTTATCCAAAAAACCAAAATTGCACCGAGACAATCTAGTAAATCTGTCGCCACTTTCACGTAATTTTCCCTCACCGCCCAACCAAACAGTTTTTCTAAAGGAATTTGCATTTTTTGGGCTAGGGGTGTTATCCCATCTATTACTGCTTGGATTGAACTTTTAATTGTTTCTGGGTTCATTTTTTTTAAATTAAAATTTATCTAACAATTACCATTTCAATTCTATGCTTCTTAGGATTTTTGTATCCGATCGCTTCGTAAATTCTCTTTCTATCTTTACTATTCTTTACAAGTATCGCTTCGAGCATTTTCCACTTCGTCATAAACTCATTGAGTATCATTCCTTTCACTTCTCGAATTTGAATTAAGCCGTCTTTGAAATATAAAACAAAGTCAGCTCTATAACTACAAATTTTACAATCGTTGATGTAAAGGGGAATGGTTACTTGCCTTCTAACTTCTTTAATTATTCCAGCTTTCATCATTAAATCAATTTCTCCTGCTTCTTGTGCTTCTCTTCCAGAATCGTATTTGATACCGTTGTATTCTTGTCTTTTAGCTCCAAATTTGTTGAATTTTTTTGCGTAGTTGTAATACATAATTTTGATTATTTTCTCCTCTTATTTCCGGCAGTAAACCAATGAAGAAAACTGCCGGAAACAGGAAAAGAAAATGGGAGGGAAGCTAGCGTTGTAGCTTCCCATTTCCTTATTTGGGAAAAAGTATAAAAGAAGTATCGATCCCAATGTTTCTTCCTTCCTTTCCTCTTAGAGTGAGTATCCAGCCACCTATTGTGGGGTTTACTCCTTTGGCAAGTAGGTAAGGCGTTTGGCGTTGGAACGAACCAGCCATAAGGCAATGCATATTCCTATTGTAGAAATAAACGCTCGAATGGTAATGGCCTGATATGAAAACGTTTGGCTTTTCTCCGCTTCTCATCTGCTCGGCGAACTTCTGCATTTTGTAGGATAGGGCATAAGCCGGAGATCCAGAAGGATGAATTAACCTAAATTTAATCCCTTTAATCGTTATGTCCGCTTGCATTGAACCTATGTAGGTTATATCGGGACAGTTGATTAAGGCTCCGATGTCAATTCCTGCGTCCTTCCAAAAACTTTGCGAATGGTTTCCGGTGATGAAATATGTTTTCAAATTTCTCGGATAATTCTTTTTAACATATTCCGCCTGGGCTTCCGCTCCAAAAGTGTGAAGTTCGTATTCTCCGCCCCTGTAAATCTTGTGGCTTCCTTGAACCATATCGCCAGCGTGGAGAACTATTTCACAACCTTCTTTCTCGGCGTGTTTGTAAAAATGGTGCAGAGCTTCTAAATCTTCATAAATCGAACCCAGATGAGTGTCGGAAACAACGGCTATTCTCACTTCTTCGTGGTCTTTGTAAAGTTTGTCGATGTTTCTGATTTTAGGTTTTTTCTTATTCACAAGGATTTTTTCTAACTCCGCTTCCGTTATCCCGTACTTTTTTAGCTTTTCTTTAAGTTTCACTTTAAACGCTCCTTTCAGGCATCTTATTCTTGAATTGAGTACATTTCCTCAGGTAAACAGTTTGAGGGGCATTCTCGACCATTTCTGTGCAAACTAGGGGCATAAACAACACTCCCATTTCGGTTAAAACTGCTCCGGTTATCATCCAAGCTGTTGGGTTTTCCTCTATTTCGTTGCTATAAGTGGTTTTTCCGTCTTCTTTTGTGATTTTAGATTTCCACTTATGATAGAAAAAAGTTTTGAAGAGTGTTCCGTTGACTGAGTGATACTCGATTTTAACTGAGTATCCTTCGTACTTTTTTGCAAACTCTTGAGGTTCCATTGCGCAGCAGTTTGTGCAAAATAAGATGATTAAACTGGTGAAAAATCCCAATAGATAATCCTTCCACGTTTCTCTTTTTGGGTCTGTACTTTCTTTTCGATGTATCCAATAATCGCATTGACTCATTGGAATATCACAGAAAGCACAATTGCACTGAATACGTCCGGAAATTACTTCGTGGTATTGGCTCTTATCCATAAGGCAACCAACCTTTTTCTCCACTTGCTTTTTGCTCTCTTTTTCCATTTTATGTACCTCGCTTCTTTGGCTTTAACACAGTTTATTTTCATTTTCTATCCTCTCAACTTCTGCTAAACAGTTCGCCATTCCATTTTTCCAAACATCGATGATAAGTTGGTTTTCTGAGTAATAACCCGTAATTGAGGCGTTTATTCGTTTTAGCACGTTTTCAAATTGAATTAGTGCCTCCCCAACCAAGTCAAGTCTGATTGTCCGGAAATTGTTTGCCATAACCCTTCTCCTTTCCTAGTCATTCCAGTATCCACAGTGAAGTGGGCAACGTGCTGTGATTATTTTCTCAAAAGCAGGATATTCTCTTCTCTTCCAGAAGCATTTTATCTTTTTTTGAGAGCAATCAGAGCAAAAATTGGTTTTACCGTTGTCGGTTCTGCAGGCCCAAACTTTTTTACAGCTTGGTTTTTCGCATACTACGAGCCAAACAATTCTTTCTTCTCTTTGCGTTCTCATCGTCTTTCCTTTCCCAAATAAATTTTTAAGGTGCTATTTAAAAAATTTCTATAACTAAACTCTTCTCTTCGTCGCTTGCTTATATTTCTTATTCCAGAAGTCAACCAATTCTTGTAAATATCTAATTTCTTCTTCTTGGCGAACCATTATCTCATTCATTCGGTAGTTTTTTTCTTTGATTTTTTCCTTTTCCCATATATTTTCATCAGTTTGGATTATAGCTATAAAAGCGGTTATTATTGAGGCTATTGCAATTATTGTCAGGATTATTGTCATTTGCGTTCGTTAATTTTTAAATTTGATATTTGGTTTTTAAATTTTTCCTGATTTCGTTTAACTTTTCATTTCGTTTCCTTTTCTCTCCCGGTGTTAAAATTTTTGGTGGCGGATCTGGCGGTTTTTCAGTCGGTATTTCCCGCTCGGAAAAATCACGTTTAAGGGCGTTAATTAGAAATGCCCTGTAATTGCGGTATGGAATTTTTTCCAAATATTTTTGAGAGCTATGTATCTTCCTAACCTTACCTAACCTAACCTTACCTAACCTAACCTGAGGTGCCATTTGGTTGTCATTTGGTTGGCATTTGGTTGCTAAATTCTTTTTTTTAACTTCTGGAGCGCAAATTTGTTTAACGTTAATCCCGTCAATTTTTTCCGACTCGGTATATCCACCGTTATCCCTAACCCCTAAAAGTGATTTTTCTTTTTTATAAACTGTTTCGTGGTAACGATCCAAGCGGATTAGGTTATGAATTAGCCAGTGTTTAATTACCACAACACCGCTTTGGAATGAAAGTAGAAACCTTTTCCCAATTAAAACTTTAATATCGTCATCTTGGGAGCCAACCATTCGCATTATTTTTTTAGGATTCCCTACGAATCCGTCGTCATCGGCACGCATAGCAAGGTGAAAATATAGGGCCTGTGCAGTTACGGGCATATCTAAAAATGCATCTGAGTCGATTATTTGTGGACTGAACATTCTTCGTTGGGCCATTTGTTTTAATTAGTTTTATTAATTTTTATGGGTGTTCCGGAGTTGCACCGGATAACCCTCTTACACCCGCTCGAGCCATTTCGTCCTGACTCCCACTCCGCCCAATATTGCCTCCTGCAACGGAAGGACTGAACGGGGAGAGGGATAGAAACAGCTCTGTCTCCGGTATCGGGATACCGGTTAGAGCACATATTTTTTCGATGTATTCTCCGAACTCCAATTTGCTAAGTTTTTTTGTCGAGGCGGGAATTTTTATCTCAATTTTCTTTCCTTTTATCTCAACTGTCTGAAATATCGGAAGAAGTAAAACCCTCTTAAAATATTCGTGAAGATCATTTGCATTGTTTCCCGTGTCTTCCGCAATGACTCCCAAATACATCCAATAGAAGTTGTTTTGGCTGATTGTTCTCTTGCTTTCTACTTTACCGATTTCAAAATATATTTTTCCTTTTAAGGAACTTAAAAACATACTCATTACACCCTTTATCCTCTCTCCCATTAAGAGTTTTCCGTTTTCGACAGTGGCGTAAAAAGTTTGTTTTGTTTTCATTTAAATAAAAAGTTTAATTGATATTGTTCTTTTTTATCCGGTTCTGGAGTAAACGTGGCTGTTTCAAAATCTATTATTCCCAATCCTTCTATGCCCAGTGTCTGTTCTTCTTTTTTCAACCTGTACCAGTAAATTGACGGCCTGTATTTGTCTTTCCACCCACGCTTTACATTTTTTCCGTGTATTTCATTTCCGTTTTCGTCCAAAAAGATTTTTCCCTCATTGACTAGGTCGTTTATTCTTCCCCCCACTCTTGCCAAACCGCAATGGTCGTTCCCATAAACTTCTCTCAAAATTTCATCAGTCGAGTGGGGAAACCCGTCGGATAAAAAATTGAAAAGTTTTTTGGTTTGGCTTATTGTTTTCATTTTAGTTTCTTATCTCCGCCCCGTTGTCGAAGCGGAGGAAAAAACTAAACACCAAAAGCATTAACCTGTGTTTCTTCCCAAATTCTCACTCCAGCTATTCTTCTTTTTCCGGAATTTACCGCTTGCCTAACCAGTCTTTCATCGACAATTTTAAATTCGTCTGGAACTTTTGACGGATCTACGATCTCAAATTTGACCACCACCTTGCCAATAATTTTTGACGTTTCTGTCTTAACTGTTTTTGGAGCTTCAACGATTTTAGGCTTTTCAATTATTTTAAGAGCCTCTCTATTCGTTATTTGTTCTTCCTGAGCTATTCGTTCTGCTTCTAATCGGCGTTCCCTTTCCTCTTTTTTAACCCTCTCTATTTCAATCCTTCTTTGTTCATCCATATATCCACCAATTGCCTTTTTAATCACATATTCCATATTTAAGTATGGTTCGGCTAGGGTTTTAAAATCAGCGTTGATTTTTTTAACCTGATCGTTAAGTGGCTTGGTGTATTCGATTCTCTTGTCCTCAATTCTCTTAATTCTCGCTTTTATTTGACCCAGCCAGTCGGAAGCCTGCTTTACGTCTTCGTCATTTTTTACTTCAACCCTCTCGATTTTTTCGATCAGGCTTGATTGGTCTTTTCGAATGGCGGTGATTGTTTCTTGGATTTGTTCCATTTTTATTTTTTAGGTTTATTAGACTGATATTTTTTCTCAATTTCACTAATCATCTTTTTTCCCTTAACGATTCCTTCGATTAATTTCAAATGTTGCTTCTTGTCTGGAATAATTCTGAAAATCAGCATATTCTTTTCAAAATTCGGATTGTAAAAAACCAAATCCCACCACTTTCTTTTAGTAATCAGGAGGCACATCTGGCATTGCCAAATATGCTTTGTCTCGATTGCCGTCTCCCCGTTGATCATTAACTTGAAAAAGTTGGCGTCATTCACGCATTTCACTTCCAATCCTCCCTCTTCTCCAACCAAACCGTCCGGACTGCACCCGACAAACTCGTCTTGTTCTATAAATCCAACTCGCTCAACACTTTCTTTCTCGATCTCATAAGTCATGACCGCCTGATATTCCAGCTCAAGCCCCCTTTCAATGTCGGAATTGGTGTAATGTTCTTTGTTATTACAATATTTTTCTGCCAGAAGGGAGTAGATGTAAGTTTCTAGTCCCTTGCCGTTGGCACTTATGCACTGGGCATTGCTGGCGGTCATCTTCCCCTTGCGTACCTCGAACCATTCATCGCTTCTTTGGTCTATCTTATGCGTTTTCATTGAGTTTCTTTTTAAGCGAGTTAGTATATTCGATGACGCTTTTCTTGGCCTTAATTTCTTTGGCCAGTGAGTTCCAAACGGCCTTCAGCTCATCAATATTTTTTGCCTCGTCAAGCTTCTCTCTCGCCTCCATTATTTTCATTGTTCCTTCATCTATGGCTCCTTCGTTGTCCTCGTCTCCGGTAATAATTCCAAAGGCGTTGCATAATGCGTATCTCTTGGCAAATGTAGTGGCAGAAGCAACAACCTGAGGAGCGCTCATAATGTCTGTTTTAGCTCCCAAGGGCACTTCCATTTCCGATTGTTCCGAGTGTCCAAGCCTGTGCTTGACAATACAGATTGCTTTCACTTTTTCTCCCGTCATCTCTGTTTTAATCTGGTAGCTGAATCCATGTTTAGCGATCAATCCTTTGGTCTGTGAAACTATTTTATCGAGCGGGGCGTATGAATAGGCGACGATTCCAGACTTAGTCTTTCCTCCATCCTTAGTTTTTTTAATTACCGGACACTCTCCTTGAAAATCAGCCATGGCGTTGTCGAAAGCTTCCTTAGCAAACTCCGCCTTTAGCTGGGTTCTCATGGCCAGAAGCCTCTCGATTGTTTCTACAGGCACTTTCTTCTCGATTGCCATATGGATTAATGGCTGTAGCTCCAGCCCTCCGGATTTTTGTTCCCCTGCGGGAACGATCTGATTGTTGGGTTCTTTGTTCATTGGTTTATTAGTTAAAATTAATTAATTATTGAATAACCTCGACTTGTTAATGCGGGAAACATCTGGTATTTCCCACAATCTAGACGTAAGTGCCAGTGTCCAGCGAATACTTTCTCAACATTCGGATTATCTAAAACATCTTTTAACTCTTGGTTGGCGACCGTACAGGTGTTGAAAAGAAATACTGGGTGGTGCATAAGGACGATTGATTGCTTGTCTTTTATCGCTTCTTTTAACCATTCCATTTGTGTTTGGCTTATTCCTCCCCGACCATTAGCATCTATTTCATTAGTGTTGAGTACCACAATCCTTTTATCCCCTAGGTCAACGTAGTAATAGGGTCTAGGTGTCAATACTGAGTTATTGGGGTTGTGATTGCCTCTAGTGTAAAGAATAGTCAATTGAGGATATTTTCTGGCTACTTTAAGAAGTTTCTTCTCGTAAGAAGTTGTTCGGTTATTCGTTTCATCGCCTAGGGATAAAACTATTTTTTCACCTCTCTTTACCGCTTGTTTTAAAGAACTCTCGAATTTAGCTACTCCTTTTTTTGGATAATCATTGGGTCTTCCGTGTAATCCTTTTCTTGTGTTCTGGCTTCCGGCGTGGACATCACTTATCACCATATAGGCATTGGTAGTGGGTATTGATAAGGTGATGAATAGTATGGTTATGATTAAAAACTTCATTTGGTTTTTAAAATTAGTCTTCTAAATAGTCTTGTGATTGATCCCAGCACTTCTGGCACATTTTCTCTCCGTTATCAAATTCGGTTCC
This sequence comes from bacterium, assembly GCA_021779255.1. GTDB lineage: Bacteria > Patescibacteriota > Minisyncoccia > CAIUEV01 > CAIUEV01 > JAJYBC01. Next base: position 7,480 of record JAJYBC010000028.1, read on the forward strand.
GAGTTTATAATCGTTTTCTTCTAACTTGGCTCCGCAATAATCGCACTTATCCTCAAGAGCTTCTAATACTGCGTCTAGTCGCTCTTCTGTCTTTGTTAGGGGACTAACGAACATTTCGTTAATCATTTGGTTGATTGGGTTCATTGGTTTGTTGTTAAAAAATTATTTAAAGATGTTTTTTATAGCTTCCATTTGTATAAGCACTCCAAGCGCTCCAACCTCTCTTTTCGTAAATCTTTCTGGCAACTTGAATATTTGTTCGATAGTTGTAAAGTTCTTCTCCTAGTCCGTGAATACTATTTATTTGAAATAACCCTCGATCGATGCTTCCGTTTGTGTTGTATCCTATGGCCTGTGGGTTTAATCTGCTCTCTGCTTTAGCTATCGCGATTGCTATTTCCGGACATTCTGGGAAGTGTTTGATTATTTCTTGGATAATCGGGTTTTGTGGTATTTTTCTTGTGGATAGTATTTTAATTGTTCTATGATCTTGGGACTCGATAACTCTAATTGATTGTTGGTTTGGGTTATTGATAACCTTGATTGGGTTTTTTTCTTCTCTGATCGAACCGGCAAGAAATATGATTAGGGCTAAAAATGTTATTACCACTGAGACAACAAACATTTTTACCTGCTTTTCTGCTTTTGCTTGATACATCCAGTCATTAAGTTTTTGGATGTTAATTTTTTTTGTTTTGGTACGCATTTTGATATTTATTAAAAAAGCCCTACGATTTCTCGTAGGACTTTCAATAAATATTTTTGTGTATTAACCTCTATTTATGGAGAGGTCGCATAGTGGTCTAGTGCGCTTGCTTGGAAAGCAAGTGTGGGGTAACACTCACCGAGGGTTCGAATCCCTCCTTCTCCGCCAAAGTGCTTTAAATTCTTCCTTTATCCACCCTAGATAATCCCCCGCGATAATCTTTTCTTTATCTATCCACTCGTATTTTGTATGCTCTCCACTCAGTCTGAATTCTCCACTGACAAACTCAGCCAAAAAAGTTACCCCTACCAAGTGTAAATTATCTTTTACGAGTCCCCAGACGCGTGAGGGTTTTATAATTTTAATTTTTATCCCTATTTCCTCATCGACTTCTCTTTTTAAACTTTCCTCGACATTTTCTCCAAATTTCATCTTTCCTCCGGGAAGGTCTATTCCGTTCGGACTTATTTCTTCAGTATCACTCTTATAGATAACCAAATATTTACCTTCCTTATTTCTTATAATTGCTTTTGTAGCAACACCAAATTTTCTTTCCATTTTTTATTGAATTTAAGAATTTTTTTATGATAAAGTTATAACATGAAAAAATTTCTAGTTAAACCTGCAATAAAAGCGCAAATATTGATAACTGGTGGTTTGGGATTTATTGGTAGCCATCTTGCCAAAAAATTAATAGATAAGAATTTTTTTCTTATTATTATTGACGATTTAACAAATGCGAATTTGAAAATTTTAAAAAATTTACCAAAGGATTCTTTTTATCTTATCAAAGCTGATATAAATGACAAGAAGAAAGTTATTAATGAAATGAAAGAATATAATCCTAGTATTTTAGTTCATCTTGCCGCAATTCATTATATTCCTTACTGTTTAAAAAATCCTAAAAAAACTAATAGGACTAATGTTGCAGGAACTGAAAATGCTATTGAAATTGCAAAAATAAAAGGTATAAATAAATTTATTTTTTCTTCATCTGCTGCAGTTTACAAACCAAGTGACAAAGAGCACAAAGAGTCAAGTAAGGTTTTACCAATAGATGTATATGGAAAAAGTAAGTTAAAAGCAGAAGAAAAAATTAGAGAATGTTGTCCAAAAAATAAAATTAAATATGTTATATTGAGATTTTTTAATATTTATGGTTCAAACGATCTAACTCCACATTTTATTCCTTCAATTCTAAAAAAAATCAAAAATTCAAATACTATAAAATTAGGAAATTTGAAAACTGCCAGAGATTATCTTCATGTTGATGATTTAGTTAATGCCTTAATTAAAATAATTGAAAGAAAAGAATTAAATAATGAAATTTACAATGTTGGCACCGGAAAGAGTACGACAGGTAATGAAATCATAGAGATAGTTAGTAAAATAAAAGAAACCGATATTAGAATAGATAGTGACAAGAATCTAATTAGAAAAACTGATCGAAAGAAACTTGTTGCGAATATTCAGAAACTATCTGTTTATTGTGGTTGGAAACCTAAATATTCTATTTCAAGAGGATTAAGAGAATTAATCGAATCAAGTGAATAAAATTAGAAAAAAAAGAATTTCTTTGGGTATTATTATCGATACTGACTACAAGATCCCTCCTGTTACGGGAGTGACCTACAGATTGTACTATTTGTCAAAACGTCTGACGGAAAAAGGGATGAATGTTAAAATATTTGTCTGCAATAGAAACCTTGAAAATAAAAATGATGAGAAACTATTATATGAAAATTCCCAGCTCGAATACCATGTAATACCTGAGGCGGTATTTTATGATAAATTGAGGTTGCTCGAAATTATAAAAAATCAGAACCTCGATATTCTCCAGTTTGAAGATGCTGTATCTGTCTTGAGATATAAAAATATTTTTGAAACTTTAAAAATACCTGTCTGTTTGGAACTTCACGATGTAGAATCTTCTTTAAAAGAAATGCTGAATTATTGCGATAATGATATTAATAAATCAAATGAAATAACCAAGAAGGCATGTAATTTGGCAAACGTAATCGTTTGTATGACTCCTCTTGATTACTCTGAGCTAATAAATAAAATTGGGGTAGACAAAAATAAATTGGTAATAATTCCAAATCCGATTGATTTAAATACATTTAATTTTTTTGGGCCTAATATAAAATCGGATAATATTATCTTTATTGGCAATATGTTTTATTGGCCAAATAAAAATGCGGCCTTGAATATTATTAATAAAGTTGTTCCAGAAGTTATAAGTACAAATAAAAATGTAAAATTTTATTTTGTTGGCATGGTCCCAGAGAAAATGAAAAAATTGGGTGATGAAAGTGTTATATTTACGGGGAAAATAAAAAACTTAAGTCGCTATCTAGAAAAAGCAACGATAGCTTTGTGTCCCGTCCATGAAGGATCTGGAATGAAAGTCAAAATTTTAAATTATTGTGCTGCCGGTATACCTGTAATTACGACAGACATTGGATCGTCCGGTTATGAGAAAGTAAAAAGCTTGATTACTGAAAATGAAATTGCTAATTATCCTGTTATAATTTCTGATCTTTTAAAAAACAAAAAAAAGATTGTTAGAATCGGTAAATCCAATAGAAAAAGTGTTGAGAAATATTTTGATGTGAATCTATTTTCAGAAAAAATAATAAAAATTTATGAAAATATTTTAAAAAACAACACTTATAAAAATAAATTAGGTAATTGTGAGGTTCCCTTACCCTTCTGGCTGGATGAAAGGAGGATAAATAAAAGTAACAATAAAAATTACTACATTATAAAAAATGGAAAAACAATATTTAAGAAGAAAATTACCTGACTTGCTTATTATAGATGGTTTTTGGAATGTTGGGAAGACTACCATAATTGGTAATATTCAAAAAATAAATAAGCTTTCTTACATTCAAGAGCCTGATCACTTGAAGTTTAATATACAAAAAAATATTTCAGAATGGTACAAAAAAGAACATCAAACAAGATTTCAAATTGCTACTGAAAAAATAGAGAAGGGCGAAAAAGTTGTTATGGAAAGGTCTTCGATCTCGAGCATGTCTTATCTTTACGCCATAAATAAAAAATTTTCATCTCAAGATGTATTAGACCTTAGAAAAAATAGCAGAAAAATTGATATAACGCTTATTTTTTTGTATGGAAGTAGAGACTTCATTAAAAAACAATCGATAGAAATAAAAGATAGGGAAATAAGAGAATTAATTCAAAAAAATGATTTCTATGATAAATATCTAGAGTTCTATCAAAAAATTTTGCCGAGATACATTAAAATGAATATCAATATTATTAAGGTTGATAAAAATAATAACTTCAAAACATCGAAAAATATTTTAGATTTATTTTATAAGCAATTTCCGCTGTTAGAGAAGCTAAAAGTATCTTGTGCAAGTATGGTTGCTCATTGCAATAATAAAATATTGTTGCTTTATGATCATAAATATAAGCATTATGTGCTACCGCAGGGTCACCAAGAGTTAGGGGAAGCATTAAAAAAGACAGCTGTTAGGGAGATGATCGAAGAAACCGGATTTAATAATTTAAAAGTTATAAAAAAGATTGCAAAATACCAATATAACTACCCCACAGAGAATAAGATAATATACAAGACAATCCATGTTTATTTGCTAGAAATACTTGGTCTTTCAAAGGTAAAAAAGTCCCTCGAAAGCCACGAAAATTACTCGAATAAATTTTTTAATTTTGAAGACGCAATAAAAAATGCTAGATGGTTACAGGACAAAGAGGCAATAAAAAAATCTTGGGCATATAAAAAAAGTCCTTATTTTTAAAATAAGGACTAAAAGTTTAGTGAATATACAACCACCACTTAAGTAAGAATTCATCTGAATAGAATTTCTTTTCCTGCAAGGTTGTAACAATGCAGTCAATAAGTTTCTCACTCAAAGCAATTGTCTTTTCTGGCTCCATTGTGACCAAAAATTCTTGCGCCAAGGGAAAAACACTGTGACCGTTGGTTGCGTTTTCTTTTGTGTAATCAGGTAATAACGTTCTGAAGGGGTAAGGTTTTTTATCGGCCAGTAAGCTTATTTCGAAACACAATTTTACAATATTAGCTTTTAACAGAATATTGGCTAAATCGCCAACTCTGTCTACTGAATATCTTAAGTTATGCCTGTCACCTCGCATTTCCAGATACTTTCTTTCGATGATATCTAAAAATACTCGATTGAATTTTTCTTGTTGCTCAACAATTATCTGGCTGAACAAGTTTTCCTTTTCTTGAATAACAATAACGTTTTGAAAAATCCACAATGCCACAGGAAGCCTTTTTGCGAAATTTTCAGTGAGCCATTTATAGTTTTTAACCCTAGTAAATACTGGTGGTTCATGCTCATGATCGTCCACTACAAAATATTCGCTGTATAGATGTGCGAACTCATATTTGAACCACTTGTTATCCATAAGGATCATTAAATCCCAGACACGATTGTTTTCGTATGTGTTGAGTAGGATGGTTGATTCTTCAAGATACTCGTCCAATTCAAACTTTTTAGCTAGAACTTCTGAGACATATTCTTTGCATCCAAGTGCGATTTTATCCATTTTCCGACTCCAGTTTTTGTGATAGAACTTTTAATCCCGCGATATTGCCGGGATATTTGAGGTATTTGGTCAAGCATTCTTCTTTCGTTGCCCATTGAAAATCGGTATGTTCATCTGATAATGTTGGGTTGGTCTTTATTTCAACTTCAATAGCAAAAACTTTCTCATGTTGATGACGGTTATCGTCAAAAAAATCGAAGAAGTAACCAGTGTCAATTAATCTTACGAACTCGGTAATTCCGGTTTCTTCTCTTGATTCTCGAATAGCAGCCTGTTCAAAAGTTTCACCAAGTTCCACATTGCCAGTGATAGGTTGCCAAAAACCCCCCTTTTTTGCATTTCGCTTCAACATCAAATATTTGAAACCTGACTCTTTTTCGTCTTTGAAAACGAAAACTTCGACTTG
>JAJYBC010000029.1 GCA_021779255.1 bacterium
ATAAGTCGGATCGGGACCATCGTCAAAAGTAAAAGCAATTTTTTTCTTATCATTTCCTCCCCAACGACTAATAATGTAAGATGAAGGAAAATCCGTAATTTCCGCCTGAGTGATTAGACCGGATTTATTATCCAAAGATAAAGTTCTTTTACCATCTTTGGGTGTGTCAGTTACTCTCAAAATTTCACCTTCACCTTCATAATCGAGATCATACCCGTATTTTAAGTTTTGAAGCTGATTGACGGTATCGTTACCCAATTTTTGTCGCGAGTTAAAAACAGGCCAAACGGAAGGATCTTCTGAACCCATTCGCCAAAGCGCATACCCGCCAACTTTTGTTTTGCTAGCCTCCACAATTTGGTTAAAAACAGTTACGGCATCTAAGAAAAAAACTTGACGTTTTATATCGTTATCATCGTAATAATCGAAAGTTTCGTTGAGGCTGCTGGGATCAAGAACAATTTTACCTTCCGATTCTTTGGCTGTTCTCACCGCATCTTGGAAAGTTAGTTCTTTGCTATTTGTCTTGCCAGCTTCCCAATCGTAACCATAATTACCTAAAGCCACGATATATTTATCGCTGGACACTTCCGCAAAACGTTTTGAGAGAGAATTAACAAACCAATTCTGAGAAGCCACCGGACCAGCCGAGCTATCCGACCAATGTTCGTCATAGGCCATTAAAATAATAAAGTCGCTAGCCATCGCCAAAGCTTTTATGTTAAAAGCGTCATCATCCATCGGCACCGAAACGGTTACTTCCAGACCAAGAGGATGAAAATTAGCGTAAAGTTCTTGCATGAAAGCGAGAAAATCCGGCTGTGCTTTACTGGGTATATTCTCATAATCAATACAAACACCGGCAAAATGATTGTTCTTAACAAAATCCAATAAATTTTGAATGTTTTTAGCTCGAGCCTCTTGACTTCCCAACATATTTTTTAACTCATCACTATTCCAATCGGAAATGTTAGAATCAAAATTGTTAATCAATGGAGTTATCGGTAAGTCAGGTCTGTTCTTCGATAAAAAATCCAATGTTTCCGCTTGTCTAACATTGTCATCAACCGTAATACTGCCATCCGCATTACTCAGATGTAACCATTCCGGCGCCAGTTCGTCGATATTATTAAAATTTGTTTTAAGAGAAGTGAAACTTGTATCGTCCCAATTGACATAAAATCCCAGCAATTTTGGTTTGTAATCGACCGGAGTGGAAACTTTGCCAGTTTTGATTTGAGCCGGTTGAAGCAAATTGGTTCTCGTTGAAACTGAAACTTGACTGTTTGTATTGGAAATCGGTTTACTCGGCTGATTTCGATAGACCGGAGTTGGCTGTGTCAATGAAAGATTAGGTAGATTCTCTTTTTTGGCAATACCAAAAAGAGTTGCTAAAAAAGCGATCGACAGAACAATGGCAACGAATCCCGTTAGCCATTTATAATAACGTCGGCGATGGTCAGTCGGATCATAAAAAACCGGATAGTCGGGATTATGAGACATAAATTAAATTAACGACATCTTACCCTACTTTGCCATAGTACTTTAAAACATCGAAAAAATCAACAGACGATGCCTTGGAAGTTTAAAAAATTATTTCCAATTTAATCCAGAAATAGTTATCGTTTTTTTCCACGGTCCATCTGGAACATCTTTTTCGTCAACAAATTGCCAATCGGTTTTATCCACGTCTTTTAATCCTAAAGTTTTTTTGACGGCCGGCGAAACATCCAACCCAGCGCCACTATTACCCGAGAATTTCGGTTGAGCTGTACCAAAAACATAATTTTTGTCATTCTCGCCACAACCGCCGGCATCATCACAAGGTCCAGCGTCTTCCCATTGAGCATAAGCTGTTTTGCCATTATGAATAATTTTTATCCAGTGATTTTTACAAATTGATTCGGAATCGTTCCATTTCTTTTCGCCAGCCCAAGGAATAATTTTTAAAGCTTCCGCCTTTCGATTACCGTTATCGTCTAAATCGTTATAAGGAAGAGCAAAATAAAAAGAATTTTCCTTGGCGGAATGTTTTGACCATTCGTCATCCCAACAGCTGCTATTGTTATCGATATTAAAGTTGTCTTTACCTGCGTCTTCTCCCGACCAAAAATAAGTTGTTGAAATATTTCGGTGCAACGGATAAGAATTATTGGAATTATCAATATTCTCGGCACTCACAATTGTTTCGGCTGAATTAAGCTGATTTTCTTGCATTGTTTTCACAACTTTTTTATATTCGTGATGATTAACAAACGGCAAATATTTATCCCAAAAAGATTGGTCTATCCCATTTTTTTCCAATATTTTTTGCCATTTGGATTTGCTTTTAGCCTCTACACTGGCTAATTTTCCTTCGTTATTAATCGCCCAAAAATAACCGCCCAGAGCCAACGCCAAGACAGTTAGCAAGCTCAGCTTTAAAAATTTTTTGGATTTATTTTTTTTCATTTTTATAAACTTTTAGAATAATAAATTCGTCTTTAGATTAAACTTACTCTAAGTTATACGTAAACGATGGTGATTAATTCTATAACAATATCTTAATCTGTCAAGTGATAAATTATTTAATATGCGATAAGGAAAAAATGTGTCAAACTTTATAACAATTCAAAGCTCTTACTTCTAAAAAACAAAATGTTAAAGATAAAAGACGAAGGTATAATTTTGGAACGCACTCGTTTAGAATTTGAAAACGAGGCGGTTCTTAATCCGGCTTGTGTCGAGAAAGATGGCCTCGTCCATATGTTTTACCGCGCCGTTAGAAGAGGCAATTTTTCCAGTATTGGCTACTGCCAATTAAAAGATAACAAGGTTATTCGCCGACTCGATCACCCGATTATCAAGCCCGAATATAAATACGAGGCTCAAGGAGTGGAAGATCCGCGTATTATCAAATTAAATGGCGTCTACTACTTATTTTATACCGCTTACGACGGCAAAAACGCTCGTATTGCTTACGCCACCAGTCGAGATTTAATTAAGTTTACCAAAAAAGGTTTAGTTTCACCGGAAATTACTTACGACGAAGCGGAAAATCTTTTTCGTCAAACCAAATTGCAAGAAAAATATTTCCTCTTTGAATCTTTTTATAAAGAAAAACACGGTCAAGATGTTTTACTTTGGGAAAAGGACGCTTTTTTACTCCCCAGAAAGATAAACAATCAATTCGCTCTCTTTCACCGAATTTTACCCGGCATTCAACTTATTTATTTCGACGATTTTCAAAAGCTGAAAGATTTAAATTTTTGGAAGAAATACCTTCAAAAATTGGGAGAAAATATTGTTTTGGATCCAAAAAATTGGTTTGAAATTAGAAATGTGGGCGGCGGCTGCCCACCTATTGAAACCGAACGAGGCTGGTTACTTATTTATCACGCCGTGGAAGATACCAGCGATGGTAAAATTTACCATGCAGCCGCCGCCCTTCTCGACAGAGACGATCCTCGAAAAATTATTGGCCGTCTCAACTATCCTCTTTTTTCACCTAGAACAGTTTGGGAAAAATACGGATTAGTTAATAATGTCGTCTTTCCCACCGGCGCTATCGTTGACGGTGATAAATTAATCGTCTACTATGGAGCTTCTGACATATTAATCGCCGCCAAATCTCTGAGTCTTAAAGAATTATTAGATGAAATCGAAAGCCAAAAAGCTTAATTCGAAGGAATCTACCACTCAGCCACAAAAACCTTGGCTGATTTTTTTAGCCACTTTTCCACCGAAGAAATGTGGTATTGCCACTTTTACTAACGACTTGCGTCTGGGAATTAAAAAGATGTTTAGTGACAGTCTTGATCTTAAAGTTGTTGCCGTTTCCAATAAAGAAGAAAAAATAAAATATATTATTCCTGTTCTAGCTGAAATAGACAAACAAAACAAGCAAGAATATCTCGATTGCGCCAACTTAATTAACCACGATTCTCCTTTACAATCGATTGTCAGCATTCAACATGAATACGGTATTTTTGGTGGAGAATTCGGCTCTTTCGTCTTACATTTTTTACAAAAAATCCAGAGACCGACCATTGTTTCTTTCCATACTGTATTACCCAATCCGGTCAAAAAAATGCGAATTGTTACCCAAAAAATCTGTCAAAAGGTTAATTTTATCATTGTTATGACTCAAAAATCCAAAAGGATTTTAATCTTCGATTATCAAGTTCCCGCTCAAAAAATCAGAATTATTCCCCATGGCATCCATTCTTTTCCTTACGAAAACAGTGTCCGCAGTAAAAAAATTTTGGGTCTCGAAAAGCGAAAAATTCTTTTAACTTTTGGTCTTTTAAGTAAAAACAAAGGCATCGAATACGTTATTCAGGCGCTGCCTTCGGTCGTAAAAAAAATTCCCCATTTTCTTTATTTAATTGTCGGTGTTACTCACCCAGAAGTCCGAAAAAGGGAAGGGGAGCAATATCGTAACACTCTTAAAGCTTTAATAAGATCGTTAAAACTTTCTCAAAATGTTAAATTTGTTAATTCTTATCAAAAATTAGAAAATTTACTTCTTTATCTACGAGGATCAGACGTCTACTTTTCTACTTCTCTCGATCCCAAGCAGTCAGTTTCCGGCACTTTTTCTTATGCCCTAGGTTCTGGCCGTTCGGTTATCTCCACTCGTTTTTCTCACGCTCTGGAATATTTAAAACCAAATATGGGAATTATGGTAAAACCCAAAGATTCCGTTGAATACGCCCAGGCCATTCTAAAACTATTTAAAAAAAATACTTTGAGGACTTTAATGGGTCAAGAAAGCTATTTTCGTACTCGTAATATGACTTGGGAAAATGTCGCTTTGGCTCACAAAAAAATTTTTTTAAACTTGATGGATAAAACCCGATTAAGACCCAACTTGCCACCTTTGTCTCTCGATCATTTGTATCGAATGACCGATTCCTTTGCTCTTCTTCAGTTTGCTAAATTCGCCAAGCCAGAGAAAGAAAGCGGCTATACTGTTGACGACAATGCTCGCGCTCTTTCTCTCTGCATAAAATTAGCCCAAAAGAACAAAAGTCAAAAATTGACAAAATTAATTGGAAAGTACCTTAATTTTCTGAATTTTTGTGTTGATTCAAAAACCGGTTATTATCAAAATTACGTTGACTATAACCGGAAACATCACTATTTTAAAAATCAAACCGAAAATATGGAGAACGCTACGGCTCGAGCCGTTTACGCTCTTTATCAAATTTGTTCCGCCAAATATTTACCCAAAAAATTTCGGATCAAAGCCCGCACAATTCTCCAAAAAAGTTTGGATCAAAAAATTACTTTTTCTCATTTGCGTGCCATCGCTTACTACATTAAGGCGCTGGCTTTGGAAAAAAATTCAGCTGAAAAAAGAAAAAATCAATTAACAATTAAACATTACGCCGAAATAATCATCCAAAATTTTGTCGACAATAGCAGTTCTGATTGGCATTGGTTTGAGGATAATTTATCCTACTGTAATGGAGTTATACCCGAGTCTTTGGCTCTCGCTTATCAAGCTACGGGAGAAAAAAAATATTTGAAAATAGCTCTAGAGGCCTCCGCTTTTTTGATTAAAAAAACTTTTGAAAATGGAATTTGCCACCCTATCGGTCAAGCCGGTTGGCTAAAAAAAGGCAAAGAAAAAGCCTATTTTGACCAACAACCGGAAGAAGTTTTTTCTAACATTGAAATGCTAAAAATATTATGCGACATTACCGGTCAAAAAAAATATCGCGAATTAGCTTTAACCGCTTTTGACTGGTTTCTAGGCAAAAATAGTTTAGAACAAGTTGTTTATGATTTTTCAACAGGCGGTTGCTACGACGGTGTTATGGAAGAAGCCACCAATTTAAACGAAGGCGCCGAATCAACCATTTCTTACCTTTGCTCTCGGGTTCTCATTAAAGAAATGTAAAGAACGGGAACAACAAATAACGTAAAAAAAGACGACATAGTTAGCCCAAATATAATCGCGCTACCAAGCGCGCGCCATAGTTCGTTAGAAAGTGTAATCGGAATAATTCCTGCAATCGTGCAGAAAGAAGTGATAAAAATGGCTTCCAGTCTAGATTTACCGGCATCTACCACCGCGATTTCAAAAGGAATTTTTGATTTAAGATTTAGATTGATTTTATCAATTAGGATAATCGCATTTTTCACGACAATTCCAAAAAGAGCTAAAATTCCAATTAAGCCCGGAAAACTCAAACTCACATGAGCTACCGCCATTCCGATAAAAACCCCTGTTAGCGCCAATGGTAAAGTGACTAAAACAATAAACGCCTTACGAAAAGAATTAAACTGAATAACCAATGTTGAAACAATTAAAAGGCCTGCGATCAACATAGCTTGGATGATAGAAGTGACCGATTGAGTATTTTGCTCGTTTTCACCACCATAATTTATAGAGTATCCTTCGGGAAGTTGGTAATCTTTGTTAATTTTTTGTTGAAATTCAGTAACTACTTGGTTGGAGCTTGTCGTGTTCGCCACGTCAGAAGTCAAAAGAACCGTTCGTTTTTGATCAATTCGCGTTATAGAATCCACCGAAGGGATAAGTTGAACATTCGCCACATCCTTCACGAAAACCGGCTTTTCCCCTGTGTTTAAAATTTGTAAATTTTGAATCGCTTCCAAAGAAGGAATTCTTTCTTTAGCGAAATTAGCCACCACGTCTATGGTTTTGTTGCCTCGTATAACAGTTGAAACAGTTGTTCCGGAGATAGCGGTTCTCAAGGTATTTCCGACCATAGTCGCATTTAAACCATAAAGCTCCATTTTAGCCGAATCAAGAAGAAAAGTATACTGAGCAGGCGCATTTTTCAAAGAAATATTGCTATTAACCACCCCCGAGATCGAATCTAAAATCGGTTTCAAATCTTTAGCAACTTTATCCAAAGTTTGAAGATCGTCCCCAGCAATCTGCGCTTGAAAAGCAGAACCGGAAGGCGGTCCACCACTCGGATAAGAAACACTAATGGTCGCGCCTTGAATATCCGCCAAATCTTGCCTAATTTTTGTCGCTAACTCGTAAGAAGTAATTTTTCTCTCGGTGGTATCAATTAATTGAATATTCACAGAGGCGGTATTGGAAGTGTTTTGAGTTACCGCGCCTCCTTCCCCTTGAGAACCGGGATTTCCCACCAAGGTCGAAAAACTTTTAATTTCGGGATATTTAAGCAGTTTTTGTTCTATTTGTTCTACGATAAGGTTTGTTTGGTTAAGATCGAGACCGGAGGGAGCTAAGACTCCGATTGATAAATTATTGGAATTTTGAGCGGGAAAAAACTCTGATTTTATAATACCGGTTGCCGGCAAAGAAACCGCAAAAATAAAAAGGATCAGGACTGTGATGATTGTGAGCACCCGACGACGTCGGGAGCTAATTAGCATTTTGAGATATTTTTCATAGATCGGTAGTAGACGATCGAAATGGACAATGCCATGAACAATTTTGCCCATAAAAGTTGATTCTTCTCGCATCCCCTGCGATCGCAATTTTTCTTTTATCAAATCGTCATTTTCCCATTCCGCAGCTATTTTTAATTTATTATCTTCCAGTTTCTTTCTGCCTTCGGCAAGATACCAGCGAGATAAAACAGCTATAGCGACAAAGGAAATCATAGCCAGACCATATCCCGGAAATGTTTGGGTTTTAGCGCTAAAAATACCTGCCCCTATTAGAATTAAAACAGCAGAGAAGAAAAAAATCTTAGTTAGTCTAATTCTTTCCAACACCGCCGCCAACGGGTGATTAATCATAAGAGCAATCAACAAAGATGCAGCGAGAGTCACCGAAACAGTGATCGGAATAGATTTTATAAATTGGCCAATTATGCCACTGGCGTTGAGTAGCGGTAGAAAAGCCCAAATCGTTGCCAAAGTGGTAGAAAGAAGCACTACTTTAAAATCATTAAGAACCAGAAGCACCGCTTCTTCCGGCGTGAACTTCCCAGTTTTCATATACTGTTTAGTCGCCGAGACAACTACGATAGCATCATCAACTAAAAGCCCAAGCGCTAGCAAAAGAGAAAAAATGGATAAAAAATTAAGCGAAGTGCCAGTGGCAAACATTACGCCAAAAGTTACAAAAAAGACTAACGGAATAGCTAAACCGGCCACCAAGGCCTCTTTCAAACCTACAATTAAAAGTAAAACTCCCATCACAATCAGTAAAGTCAAAAGAAAATCGCGCTCTAATTCGACGAATTGAGTGTTAATTTCCTGCGCTTGATCATTAATGGATTGGTATTTAATACCGGGAGAAAAAGTAGCCAGTTGCGCTTCAACCGTTTTTTGAGACAAATCAACAGTGTTGATAATACTGGCGCCAACTCGCTTAATAACTTGCAGAGTGACGGCACTTTGTGGCTGACTTCCATCGACAGAGAGTCTCGAAAGAACCGTTTTTTTAATCGCTGTTTCCCGCACATTAGCAATATCTTTTAAATAAACAATCGCGCCTTCGGTGTTATGTTTCACTGAAATATTACCGAGCGCTTGCGCATCAAAAAAACGCGCATCACTTCGAACCGGATAGTCGAATTCTTTACCTTCGAAAGTCCCCGCCGGTATCGCCAAGTTTGTCGCAATAATAGCTTGGTTAGCTTGTTCGGTTGTTATTCCATAAAAAGTTAATTTCGACGGATCATACGCCACCTCAAATTCTGTTTGATCGCCACCGCTAACATTGACTTGTCTGACTCCGGGAATTTTTTCCAATTCGGTTTGAATATCTTCGGCATAAGTTCGCATTGTAAAATCATCGTAAGGACCGGTCAGTCCGAAAGTGACCACTGGCGTATCATCCAAAGAGACTTGGATAACTTGCGGATCTTGCGCATCAGCAGGAATATCCTTACGAATATTGGAAAGTTGATCACGTAAACTGCGAGTGGCCGTATCGACGTCCTGATTAGCTTCAAACTCCACTGTCACTGAGGAAAATGAATTGGCGGAACTGGAGGTTATCTTGCTAATTCCTTGAACTCCTGAGATATCGGTCTCGATTTTCTTAGTTATCAACTCTTCCACATCGGAAGGGGAAGCTCCGGGATAAACATCCGTAATAACAGCCACGGGAATTTTCACTTCCGGATTTGACTCTCGCGGCAACTGGAAAAAAGAATAAATTCCCCAAGCGCAAATTAACAAAATTAGTAAAATCACCACCCGAAAATTGGTCACGAAAAAATTAAGCCACGTTTTGCGAAGTCTAGGACGAAATTCCAATCGATCTAAATATTCAGTGTCTGTTGTTTTAGCAATTATTTCTTTTTTATTTCTTTGTTCCATATCACTGAATAATATTTATCGGGCTACCGTCTTGAACCAATTTACTTCCTTTTACGATAATTTTGGCATCGGAAGCTATTTTTGCCGAAATTTCAGCCGTTTCCCCTTCAACAGTTAGAACATCAATATTAACCTTTTTCGCCAAACCGTTTTCGGCAAGAAAAATATAGTTTTCATTTTGTCCAATATTAACGGCAGAAAGAGGCAGAATAAGAGCTCCTGTGTTGGCAGGTTTTTGCTCAACTGCAAATTCAACAGAAACGACAGTACCCAACAAAGGTAACGAGTCGCTCACTTCTTTTGGAAAAGCTTCAACCAAAAACCTTCCCGTCGTTGGATCAGCCTGAGGCGCGATATTTTTCACCAAAAACGGAAATTTATTGCCATTGAAATCAACTAAAGAAATTTCCAAACCTTTGGTGATTGAATTTAATTGGTTTTGATCTACGAAAAATTGAATTTTAATATTTGCGGTTTTACTAATAGTTGCCAATAATTGTCCGACTGAAACGGAATCCCCAACCGCAATCGCTTTTTGAGTTATATAGCCCGAAAAAGGACTAACAATCAGATGATCATCTAAGCTCCCCCTTAGTCCTATTTTGGCGTTTTTAATTTGAAGTTCATCGATGTCTATTTGCTTTCTGGCAACATCCACCTGAGCTTTTGAAACTGTCACTGCGAGCGTGGGATTTTTTTTCTGTTTATCATAAACTTTTTTCAGATCTTGATAATTTTTTTTTGTTTGCTCTAATTGTTTTTCTGCTTGATCAACCGAAAGTTGCGATTGTTGAATAGCGCTACTTTTAAAACCATCTTCTCCGACTTTGGATTGATTTCCCGCGTTATCTATTTTTACCAGCAAAAATCCTTCGTCGATTTTATCTCCCAAACTAAAATTAACCTCCGCCGCCGTGCCGGAAGCTTGAGCTATAATTCGCACTTCTTGATCACCAACCACCGTTGCCGGATATTGGATTATTTTAGTTAGTTTCTCACTAGCAGAAGCTGTCTGTACTGTTACATCTTGCACGGATAACTTTTTTTCTGTTTGAACCGGTACCGGTTTTTTTGAGAAATAGCCCACTGAAACAAAAAGAACGGCAGTAATAACTAAAACCGTTCCGTAAGCAATTGTTTTTTTATTCATAAAAGATTTTTTTATTTGTAGCTAAGTTTATTTGAGCAAGAACACCTTTAGTTTTTATAGTATGACTTTAGTAGAACGTCAATTTGCTCAAAGAAAATTTTTACGAGCTAATTTACTAGCAATTCCCTCACAATTATGAGTAAAGTAATCAATCTCGTAAACGAAATCTTCAAAAAAACTGAAGGCCGAACTATAAAACAGATCCAATCAGCCGAATTTTCCAGCGACGTAGTCCTCGGTCTTTTTGGATTGTGGCTTAGTAAAAAGATCTTTGGTTTCTCCAAATTCGATGAGTTTACCCATAAGAAAAAAACCAGTGAAATGTGAAATTCTGGTGGCCTGTTGCATGTTATGAGTTACTATTATTATCGTGATGTTTTTGAGATTTCGCATCAGATCTTCAATTTTGGCAGTGGAGAGAGGGTCTAGGGCAGAACAAGGCTCATCCATAAGTATCACCTTTGGTTTTGTTGCTAGCGTTCTAGCTAAACAGAGTCTTTGTTGTTGCCCACCCGACAAGGAAAGGGCGTTTTTGGCAAGATCGTTTTTTACTTCTTTCCATAATCCCACCTTCTCCAGAGATTCTTCGACGATATTTTTTAGTTTGTTTTTGTTTTTTTCACCATACAGACGGGGACCAAAAGCTATGTTATCAAAAATTGATTTTGGAAAAGGATTTGGTTTTTGAAAGACTTGCCCAATATTTTGACGGAGATTAGTAACGTCGGTTTCCGAACTAAATATATTTTTGCCCTTGTAGTGAACATTTCCTGTGATTCGGCAACTAGGAATCAAGTCGTTCATTCGATTTAATGTTCGAAGAAAGGTTGATTTGCCACATCCAGATGGACCGATGATGGCGGTTATTTTGTTTTCAACAATTTCTAGATTTATTCCCTTAAGAATTTTTTTATTTGCAAACCACAAATTTAAATTTTTAGTCTTTATAATTTTTTTAGGCATTTTTCTTTTTTCTAAAATGATAACGAATTATAATAGCGGTTAAACTCATTAAATAAATAATTGCAATAAGGACAATCGCAGTACCTAAAGCATATTCGTGTGCTTGGGGATGGGCATGCTGGGTAGCAAGAATAAAAAGGTGATACGGAAGAGCCATAAACTTGTCAAAAACAGAAGTCGGCAAATTATGACAATAAAAAGTGGCTCCGACTAAAATTATGGGAGCTGTTTCACCCAAAGCGCGGCTTAATCCAAGAACAGAACCGGTAATCATTCCCGGAAGAGAATGTGGAATTACAATTTTTTTTATTGTTTGCCACTTTGTCGCTCCCATAGCGATGGCTGCTTCCCGAAACTCAAAAGGAACCGCTTTCAAGGATTCTTCCGAAGCTGTTATTATCCAAGGAAGAGTCATTGAGGATAAAGTAAGAATCGCGGACAAAAGGGATGTTCTTAGATTGAAAAACTGGACAAAAACGGCTAGGCCAAAAAGCCCATAAACTATAGATGGCACCCCAGCTAAATTTCTAATAGCGATTCTAATTACTCTAGATATTCTTGTGTCTGGAATATATTCATTGAGAAAGATTGCCGAAGAAATTCCTGCTGGAACGGCTATCAAAAAAGTACCAATTCCCAAATAAATCGTTCCCACAATTGCTTGCAGTATTCCTCCTTTCGTAATGTCTCTCTGCTGAACCTCTTGGGATAAAAATTGCCAGTCGACAACTCTAAATCCTCTAACAAAAACATATCCAATTATAAGAACAAGCGTTATCGCGGAAAAAAAAGCCGCCATTCTGATAAAAGAGAAAATTATTTTCTCTTTTATTAATCTGTTATTTTTCATGATTTAAGTTTTTTTAACTGTTTGTGGATGATAATGTCGCTTACCAAATTTATCGCAAAAGTGATCATAAACAAAAGCAATCCGGTGGCAAAAAGAGCCTGATAATGAAGGTCGCCTGTGACCACTTCTTTTATCTCAATAGCGATGTTGGCTGTTATTGGCCTGACTGGATCGAGAAAGGATTTCGGAAAGGCTTGAGCATTGCCAGCAATTATCAAAACAAGCATCGTTTCTCCGATAGCTCTACCAAGACCCAACATTATCGAAGCGAAAATTCCGGAAGCGCTCACGGGAAGAATCACTTTTTGAATCGTTTCCCATTGTGTCGCTCCCAGAGCCAAAGACGCTTCTTTATATTCTTGAGGAACTTCCCTTATTATATCCTCAGAAATGCTGATTATAGTAGGAAGAACCATAATAGCTACTAAAATTGATGCAGAAAGAGCATTCAGTCCCGAACTAATTTTAAAGAAAGTGGAAATTAGAGGAACCAAAAATATCAGACCAAAAAGACCTAGAACGACTGAAGGGACTGCTGCAATCATTTCAATTGCCGGTTTTAGTAATTCGCGCATTATAGGCGAGGCTATTTCTGAGAGATATAGGGCGGTCGCTATTCCAATCGGGATAGCGATAACCAAGGATCCCAAGGCAATATAGATTGTTCCTATTAACATTGCCAAGATACCCCATTGGGGATTGCTGTAAGAAGTAGGATTCCATTCCTTCTCTAAAAAGAATTGAGAAAAGGAAATTTTTTCGAAAGATTGTAATCCGGTTTTAGCCAGAAAAAGAAAAATTCCCAGTAGCACCAATATAGAA
>JAJYBC010000030.1 GCA_021779255.1 bacterium
TTCGGATGGTTGGTCGATCAATATAAATCAGATCCAGCTTATCGTCAGTTTTACCGACAACGGCAAAAGGTTTTTTTTGCCCCAAATACATCGATTCGATAATTAATATATCTTTTGGACCTAAGTTGGAAAAGAGTTTTGTTATATCGCTTAAATTGGTATTTTTTGCCAACTGTCCACCGGTTATTCCTCCTCCGTTGGCAGATTTTAGAATATCAGCCACTTTTTTTTGAGGTAAATTGGGAAAAGTCAAGGCTTCGAAATCAGACTTGCATTGGAATTTACTCAGAATCGAAGCATCCGTAACGCCGATAACTCGAAAAGTCGTTTGAATGGCTAGCCAAGCCAACAGAACAAAACCAAAACCTGTCAAAGACCAAGTAATAGCTCTTTTGGCTTGAAACATCCAGTTATCGTTCCCTCGGGAACCGATATAAACAAAACCGCCCACAATCAAAAAAACCGCCGCTACTGCAAAGGAAATTCCCAACAGATAATTAAAAGTATTGGAAATCATTTCCAAAAATTTGCAAACATCACAATCCACCCCGCCACAAGTCACAATCGACCCATTATCGGCTCCGGCAATATTTCCAGTCGTAGTGGTTGCAGCTAAAGCGAGAAGATAAAACATAAAGATATTTTGTTTTGTTAAATCTTCAAAAAATCATTTTAAAAGATTTACTTTTTCAATAATTTAATCACTTCCTCGAAAGAAGTGCGACTATTGGAAAAAATTATATATTTATCCAAAACCATATAACTTAAAGAAACAACTCCGTTCCCAGAAAAATCAACGAAACGACTGCCCCTATAAAGACTGCTGTCTTGAAAAGTTTTCTGACCGGAAGCTTCTACAAAGTCTTTTTTGAGTCCGATGTTGATAAAAGAACGGAAATCATCAACCATCGTTCCTTCCCAACCCTTTAAAGCAGTGTTGAGCTCATTTTTGTCCATACCGGTGGAAAAAATCAAAGTTGTCCCCGGACCTTTCTCATCCGGCGCTCGATACATAAACACCCGATAATCACTATCCAATCGATTAAAAATAGCATCCGGAAATCGTAAACGGACTCGATCAAGTAACTCTCCCAAACTGAGTCTTTTGTTTTGAACATTGTATAAATTGATTTCCATCAAATCATAAACTTCTGGCGCAATGGTGTGCAAAGTAAAAAAGGGACTTTCTTTTTCGTCGATCATTAAACTCTTTTGGATCGGTTTATTTTCAATTGAATTACCGTTCCCGTCAACAGGCACTCTGGCTCCGCTCGTTTTTTCCGGATAACCTTGATTCGGCTCACCGACTTTTTCTGCTACCGTCGAGCCGGCCCCTCGACTGAAATTTTGATCATAGGTAATTTCCGGTTGCACCGGAACACTAGAATCGACGCCCGAGCTCGCTGATTCTTGGTCAGCAGAGATATTGTCATTTTTAGGCGTGGTTTGACTCGGTTTTTTCCCCGGCATCAAAGAAAGAATAATAGCCACTAAAACCAAAACACCCGCCACCGAGCCTCCGATTATTAGTAACTTTTTATTGCCTTTACTCCCTTCCTCACTGGAATCTTCTTCTAACTCTTCAATTAATTTGTCTTCTAAATTCGATTTTTTTGTTTCTTGTTCCATTTTTTTGAATAAATTAGTTTTTTTATTATATATTTTTTAAAAATTTTTCAATTTATATAATTTTACAACAAAAATATTTTTTGACAAATATTTTTGTTGTATTAATTGTCTTTGAGGTGCCGTGGGGGAGACTCGAACTCCCAAGTTATCAAAATAACACTAGGTCCTAAGCCTAGCGCGTCTACCAATTTCGCCACCACGGCTAGAAATCTTATTCCTTCAATTTATTCGACTTTAGGAACTTGCTTTTTCTTTCTCTTAAGCGTTTCCAACAAAAATTGCCATTCTTCCGTCCCTATTTCTTTTAGCCCAAAAAGGATAGCTAAATAAGCTCCAAACAATATAGCCGACCAAATGAAAAAAGTAAAGTCTTGATTGGGAAAAAATTGAGCTAGCAAAAACATTATACCCGAAGCTAACATAATTTTTAAGAAACGAGACAGTTGGAACAAATAACCAAAATAACGATAAGCATAGATTAAAATAGCTACCATCACCAGAAAAGAAGTGATGGTTGTTCCGAGCACACCGCCCCAAAGAGCATATTTTTTAATTAAGAAAAAAGTCACCAGTGAGTTAAAGAGCAAACCAACAAAAGAAATAGTCATAGGAACATAAACTTTACCTGCTCCGTTAAGAATAAAAGTAAAAATATAGAAAACAGTCAAGAAACCAATTCCATAAACAAAAATTGACATTGGTCCGCCCGCTTCCAAAAATCTTTTGGAATAAAAAATTTGCACAATCGGATTAGCAAAAGTTGACATTAAAATGCAAATGGGAGCCAAAAAAATAACCATCAAACGCAAAGATTCGCTGACGATTTTTTGAGTTTGAACTTGATTTTCATTACTGGTGGAGTGAGAAACCGCCGGCAATAATATAATGGTCAAAGCGTAAAACAAATAATAAGGAATACGGCCAATAGTAATAACCGCGTTATAAATACCCGTCAAATAGTCACTATGTAAAATTATTTTAACTAAATATAAATCGACAGTGATCAAAAACTCGTAAGCCAACATAAAAAGTGTTACGGGCCAAGCATAATTGAAAAGTTTTTTCATAGAGAAATTGCCTTCTGTTTTTTGATGACGAAAAGAATTGAATAATTGAGCTCCCAAAAAAACTATTAAAGGAGATAAAATATAGCCAATAATACTCCCTTTTAAAGCCAACCCGCGAGATTTTAGAAGCCACGCCAAACCTAAAATAAAAACTATGCGCGCCACCGATCGCAAAATTTTCAAAAAAGCTTGAACTCTAAATTGATGAATTCCCGTATAATAAGAAAAATAAAAAGAAGCAAGAGCAAAAGCCGGAATAATAAAAACTGAAATTCTAAATAAAGAAATAAGACTTGAATCACCCAAAACTTCCGCTATCCAAGGAGTTATCAAATAAAAAATCAACGAGGTAGCGCCAATCAGAATAAACTGCGCCAGAGCCGCTTTTCTTTTAATAACCGGTACTAAACCAGGTTTTTTTTGGAAAATCTCACTCAAATATTTACTCATAGCTGTTGGGATGCCATTGCCAATTAGCACCACAATCATAGTGGTTGTCGTTACAATCAAACCGTAACGACCATAGTCGGCCGGCCCCAAAATTCGCCCCATACCGCTTTGAATAACATAACCGGAAAAATTATAGATAATTTCGCTAATCATAACCACCAAAAAAGATTTTGCGAGCATAACAATATAAAATTTAAAAATTTATTTTTTTAGCCATTCCTCTCCCACTCGCCAACAATCTCCCGCCCCCATAGTTAACAAAACGGCCGGCTTTTGCAAAGAAAACTTTTTTAGCCAAGTCACCGCCGCCACCTGATTCTTAAGATAAGAAACTGAGCGCTTTCTTTTTTGAATTAGTTCCACTATATCTCGGCTGGTTACTTTTCCCTGTTTTTCTCTAGCCGAAGAATAAACCTCCAGAACTCCAATTTTATCGGCCTTCGCCAACGATCTTCCAAAATCTGACAAGAAAGTTTCCGTACGTGAAAAAGTATGAGGATGAAAAATCACCCAGATTTCTTTTTTCGGAAAAGCTTGCTTCACAGCTTCCAGCGTTGCCTGAATTTCGGCCGGATGATGAGCGTAATCGTCAAAAACCGCTACCTTGCCCTTTTTTCCTTTATATTGCAACCTTCTTTCCGTTCCGGAAAAATTCGCAAAAGCTCGCTCTCCCATCTTTGCTAATTCGTCCAGCCATCTTTCTTGATCAGACTCTTGTCTAATTATTTTTTTCAACCAAATTTTTAGTTTTTGATTCCCAACTTGACGCAAAAAATTATTTTTTCGCAGAGTAAACAATAAAATAACCAGATAAAGAGTCGCTCCCGCTAAATTATAGAGATTATGTTCCCCGATTAACTTTGTTTTAATCCTTATTTTTAACGGATTTTTGTGGGGGAAGTTTAACTGTTCTTTCGGTAAAGTTAATTCAAAAAAATTATTTTGATTATCACCGGTTATTTTTAGAAACCAACATTGGTTTTTCTTTAATTTATTTTGTCGACCGTAAATTCCCAAAAAAATATTTTTTTTCTTTACTAAACCGGTTTTTTTAATTAAATTAAGAGTTTTTCGGTCATCGCCGTTTAGCACAATTATCTTTGGCCATCGATTTTTTTGTTTTAACCATTTTTCAACAAAACGAACA
The DNA here is from genome assembly GCA_021779255.1 of bacterium. Taxonomy (GTDB): domain Bacteria; phylum Patescibacteriota; class Minisyncoccia; order CAIUEV01; family CAIUEV01; genus JAJYBC01. The sequence continues at coordinate 4,294 of JAJYBC010000030.1, forward strand.
AAACTCTGAAAATAAGCTTCTTCCGTCAAATAATAGTCGGGATGGTCATAGTCAACGTTAGTTAGAATAATTGACCAAGGATGATAAAATTTTAATTTATCTTGATATTCATCAGCTTCTATAACAAAAAGTGAATTTTGACCGGCCAACGCATTACCTCCCCATTCATTAACTTTACTTCCAATTAAAGCCACTGGGTCAAGACCTGTTTTTAAAAGTCCTTGAGCCAACAAAGCTGAAGTAGTTGTTTTACCGTGAGTACCGGAAACAGCTATCCCATAGAGATCGTTAAAAAGAGAGCTAACCGCTTCCGGATAACTGAGTAAATTAATTTTCCGTTTTTTTGCCGCCTTCAATTCAGGATGAGAGTTGAGATTGTAAGCTGTCGAATAGATGATTAAATCTTTATCTTTGGATAAACGACTAATATTTTTAGCGGAGAAACCTTCCTCAAAATTAATTTGTAAATTTTGTAAAATTTTATCCGTAAAAAATTTTTCTTTAATATCCGAGCCGCTAACTAGTTTGCCTTTTTTTTGCAGAATTTCCGCTAAAGCCGTCATACCCACCCCCTTAATACCAACGAGATAAATATTTTTAAATTTTTTAAGCATAATGATATTTAGAAAAATTTTTTATTAATGATAATATCAATTTAACATTAAAAATAAACTCTTTCAATTATATGCGCTCTTTAGTGGATGATGTTAAGAATAAACTAGACATCGTTGATTTGATTTCCAGTTATTTAAAGCTTACTCCCGCGGGAGCCAATTTTCGCGGTCTTTGTCCTTTTCATCGAGAAAAAACACCCTCTTTCATGGTTAATCGGGAAAGACAAATTTTTCATTGTTTCGGTTGCGGTAAAGGTGGAGATATTATTACTTTTGTAGAAGAAATGGAGGGTTTAGAATTTCGTGAGGCTATCAAACTACTAGCCGAAAAAGCTAACTTGGATCTTAAAATTTATCAGAGTTCCGGTTGGAAGGATCAATCAGGCAATGAAAAAGAAATTTTACGAAGAATTCTCGAAGCCAGCACAATTTTTTTTAGTGAAAAAATTTTTCAATCAGAAGGTCAAAACGCCCTAAAATATTTATTAGAAAGAGGTGTTAATCAAGAAAATATTAAAAAATTTCGCTTGGGCTATGCCCCCAATCACAACAAAAAAGGATCTCCTTGCGCGCTTTTTGATCATCTAAAAAAAATAGGTTTTGATGATAAAAATATTTTAAATAGCGGCAGTGTCTATCAAAAAGATAACCGTTCGATTTTTGTTGATCGCTTTCGCGATCGAATAATTTTTCCTATTGCCGACAGTCTTGGCCGAATAGTCGGCTTTTCCGCTCGAGTTCTTCCCGGAGCCGACACTTTTCAAGGTAAATATATTAACACTCCCCAAACTTTGCTTTATGATAAAGGGGGGTTGCTTTATGGCTTTCATCTGGCCAAAAAATATATTCGAGAGCGAAAAGAAGCTCTTTTGCTGGAAGGCAATCTGGATGTTGTTCTTAGCCATCAAGCTGATGTTGGCCAAGCTGTTGCCACCTGTGGCACCGCTTTGGGTAAAAAACAGCTAACCTTTTTAAGACGCTACACTGATAAATTAATCTTGGCTTTTGATGCCGATATGGCTGGCGTGAAAGCCACTAAAAAAGGAGCCGAGATGGCTTGGGAAGAAAATTTTGACGTTAAAGTCATCCCTATTGAAAAAGGCAAAGATGTTGCCGATTTAGTCAAAGAAAATCCTCGCGATTGGGTCAATCGGAGTCAAAAAAGAAAGAGTCTGATGGGCTATTTTTTCAATTTGGCTTTTAAAAAAAGGAAACTGGATCTTGATCAAAAAAAAATTTTAACCGAGAAGCTACTTAGATTATTAGTTAAAATTCCTTCTCGAGTTGAACAAGCGCACTTTTTAAAAAAACTGTCCGAAGAGGTAGCCGTTCAAGAAAATTTTTTATGGGAAAAATTAAACATTCTGCAAAAAGATAAACGAGGGGAAAACAATTACCCTCAGAGCGGGAGTAGAAAAGATAATTTCCCCTCACCGAACAGCTCCGACAAACCGACTCGCCATTCTTTGCTTGAAGAAAAAATTCTCGGTTTAATTTTGAGTTTTCCTCAATTATATTCGAGAGATCAGACAAAGATTGAAGGGATTTTATTTTCCAATCCTAAATTGAAAAACATCTGGGATAAATTATTACCCCTTCTTCAACAAAATAAACCTTTAAAATTTAAAAATCGCGATCTTGAAATGGAAATTGCCCAAATAACCATGAAATTAACCGCCGATTTTAAAGAAACGGGAGAAGAAGAAATCGAAAAAGCTTCCTCTGAACTGAAAAAATGCTTACAATCTCACGCCAAAGAATCTCTTAAAGTAAAAAGAAAAGAAATTCTCAAAAAAATTAATTTTCTTAAAGGAAAAAAGAATAAAGCAATTAGCCCTTTAATGAAAGAATTGGAAAAAATAAGCAAAGAGATAGTCGCCTTAAAAGACTAAGTGATTCAAACCGACAGATTTCGATATCACCACTTAGCTGAAAACTATTTAAGTTTAAGCTTTTTTTGCTTTTTTAAGATTCTTAAAAAGACGCTTTTTTTTGCGAGCAGCGTTGTTTTTTTTGAGAATCTTTTTTTGGCTAGCTCGATCGATTTTTTTAATAGCCTCTTTTAAAAGCTCCTCTACTTTCACGTTAACTCCCGACTCCGCTAAAGAATCTTTAAATTTTTTGATCGCTTCTTTAACTTTCTTCTTAACCAAAACATTTCTTAGGTTTTTTTTGGCCGATACTTTTAAATATTTTTTGGCCGAGGATTTAATAGGCACGTCGTTAATTTAAAACTTAATATTAGTTCCTTTCTTTATAGAAAACTAAAAATAAAGAATATTGTCAAATAAATGGATACTAATCAGCTGTTTTTATTTTTAAAAAAAAGTGCTAATATGAAAATATTATTAAAAAATCAGTTTTTAGAAAGTCTTATAAAAATATGCCGGAACTTATACCAAAAATCAAAAATGTAACCACGAAAGAATCTTTTTTTCAAAGCGATAGCTGGTTTAAGCTATTACGCTGGTTGATCATCTTTTTTATCTTGATTTTTTTCTTGTTAATTACTCTGGTTTGGGGAATTTACCGTCAGAAATGGCAAAACTATTTCATTGAAGCCTTTACCGAAATTGTTCCGTTACCCGTTGCCACTGTGGATTATTATCACCCTATTTCTATTGGTGAATACAGTCAAAACAGTCGTGCCATCAAAACTTTCTTAGAGAGTCAAAACGCTTCTCAAAGTGGAGGAGGTTTTGACTTTTCTACCCCCGAAGGCATCAAAAAGCTGGAGATTGTCAGAAAAAATATTATTAATCAATTAATTGATAATAAAATAATTGAGTTGGAAGCTCGAAAAAGAGGTATTGCTTTCAGCAATCAAGATGCTTTTACAATCGCCGAGCAGATTATTAATCGCAATAATCAACGAAATGAAAATTTAATGCAATTAAAGCTTCTTTACGGTTGGGACGAAAAAACTTTCGCTATAGAAACCGTCAAAAAGATGCTCTATCGAGAAAAATTAACAGAAAACCTTAATAACTCGGGCGAGCTAAAACAAATTGCTCAAAATAGAATTCGAGAAATTCAACAAAAAATTCAAAAAGGGGATAACTTTGAAAATTTAGCCAAGGAATATAGTGACGCTTCCAGTCGTCAATATGGCGGTTATCTTCCTCCCTTTACCGAAGATGAAGCTCCCGCCGAATTTAAAAATTTCGTTTTTCAATTGTCCGAAGGTGAAATCAGCCAGCCAAAAGAGACGGAAGTTGGTTGGCAAATAGTCAAACTGGAGAAAAAATTTAGCGAAAACGGCAAGAATAAAGTTCAAATTAGAGCCATTTTCATCAAGAAAGATAACTTTGATGATTGGCTCCTCAACCAGAAAAAAGAACATTCTGTCCAAGTTTTTTCTGGTTTATATAATTGGCACGCCCAAATGGGCAAGCTTTATTTTAAAGACGAAAATCTTAACCAGCTTGACGATCAAATAAATCGAGATTCTTTAAACGAAAAAACTCAAGAATTAGATTTTTTTCTCAAACAAACCAAAAATTAATTTTCCAAAATGCCCAAAAAACAGAAAGTCGCCGAAAAAATCAAAAAAATAACCCTTAATTTTCTCGACCCAGCCGAAACAATTTTAAAATGGGGAATAAAAGAAGGCGATCTAATTGCAGATCTTGGCTGTGGTGGTGGTTATTTTACCATTCCAATGGCTCGATTGGTGGGACAGAAAGGTAAAGTTTTTGCCGTCGATATCTTGGAAAGTTCTCTTGAATCAGTTCGTGGTCGAGCTTATTTAGAGAAATTAAATAATATCAGTTATTTAAGAATTAATCTCGACAAAAAAAATTCTCTGGTGGAATGGATTAAAAATTCCAGTTGTCAAATAGCTCTTTTAGCCAATACTCTTCACTCTTCTTCTCACCAAAAAACCATTATCGAGGAAGCTTACCGGTTGCTTGATCCGTCAGGAAAGTTAATTATAATTGATTGGAAGAACGAAAAAAATACGCGTTTAAAAAATTTTGGACCGGCAATCGATTATCGCCTAAACAGACAAAAATTGAAGGAAATGGTTGTAAAAACCGGATTTTCTTTTCAAAAGAACTTTGAAACGAGTAAGTTTCATTTTGGTTTGATCTTTAATAAAAAATAATATGGCAAGCAAACGTAAAAAGAAAAAAGATTTGGAAAATTTCTCGGAAGAAAAAGAAAAAAATATTTCTCCCGCTACTGAGCGTTGGCTTTTGACCATTACTCTCTGGGGATCAGCTATTTTTATCCTCTTAAGCCTTTTTGGTCAAGCTAATATTGTTGGAGAAAAATTAAATCAGATTCTATTACTCGTTATGGGCTGGGGACGTTTTATCGTCCCTTTGGCTCTACTTTTCAGTGGCTACTGGATTCTTAGACAAGAAAAATTAACTCACCCTTATTATCGAATTAACGGCGTTTTTTTGGCTCTCATTTCAGCCTTGGGTATATCTTCTCTTCTGGCCAACGGCCAACAAGTGAAATTAAACGCAAAAATTATGGTTACCGAGGGTGGTTATATCGGTCTAGCCTTGGCTTATTCAGCTAAATACCTAGGTTTTTGGGGCGGATTAGCTGTTTTGGTAACCCTATTTTTGAGTGGCTTAGTTTTACTTTTAGACGGTTACTTCGACAAAAAAGAAGATGATGATCAGACAGAAGAAAACTCTCAACTAACCATCGAGAATCCGGTTGGGGAAAACAAAGAATCGTTAGCCGCAATAACTTTTTTCCAAAAAATTAAAGAAAAAATTCAAGCAAGAAAAAAAGAAAAAGCGCTAAAAGATCTGGCCTCGGATAAAAATAGTGCAAGCGAGTCAAATACAGCCACGAAGACAAACGAATCAAATTCGGACGGATCAAGCGTAAACGGATTACAATCAACCCCCACAAAAAATAACTTCTCTCTTTTTAAAAGAGAGTCTAGAAATCAAGGCGATAAAAGCCAATCCGATAAAATAAATCCCTCGGAATTAAAAAATAAAACTACCGCCGGAGCAAAAGAAAACTGGGTATTACCGGCTTTGACTATTTTAGAAAAAAATACCACTAAGGCGGTGGCGGAAGATATTAAAGTTAATTCGGCTGCTATTAAAAAGACTTTGATTAATTTCGGCATTCCCGCAGAAGTAGTTGAAGTCAACGTTGGGCCGACTGTGACTCAATTCGCTCTCAGGCCGGCCGAGGGTATTAAATTAAGTCGTATCACTGCTATTCAAAGTAACTTAGCTATGTCGTTGGCCGCTCATCCTATTCGCATCGAAGCTCCTATTCCCGGAAGATCTTTGGTAGGAGTGGAGGTTCCTAATAAGGTAAAAAGGATGGTGAGTTTACGTGATTTATTGGAAGATTCGACTTTTAAAGAAGCTTCTGAAAATTTACTGGTAGCCTTGGGGGAAGATCCCGCCGGCAATTATGTTTACGCCGATTTAGCCGAAATGCCCCATTTGCTTATTGCTGGCGCTACCGGTTCCGGAAAAAGCATCGGGGTAAATTGTCTGATTACCAGTTTGCTTTATCGCAATTCCCCTCAAAAACTCAAACTGATTATGGTTGATCCCAAGAGAGTCGAGCTTTCGGTTTTCAATAATATTCCTCATTTATTAACTCCCGTAATCGTTGATTATCATAAAGCGGTTAACGCTCTCAAGTGGGCTGTCTCTGAGATGGAAAGGCGTTATATAGTCATTCAGGAAACTATGTCTCGCAACATCATTTCTTACAATCAAAAAGTATTGGAAGGCGAAATTGAACCGGAAATCAACAAAACAACGGGGGAGATTTTGGAACCGGAGTTTTTACCTTACATCGTCATTTTAGTTGACGAACTAGCCGATCTGATGTCTTCTCCTTACGCCAAAGAGTTGGAAGCTACCATTGTTCGCCTAGCTCAAATGTCTCGCGCAGTTGGAATTCACTTGGTTTTATCAACTCAAAGGCCGTCAGTTAACGTAATCACCGGTGTTATTAAGGCTAATTTTCCAACCAGAATTGCCTTTCAAGTAGTATCTCAGATTGATTCTCGCACCATTTTGGATATGGCTGGAGCGGAAAAATTGTTAGGAAAAGGCGATATGCTCTATTTGCCTAAAGAATTTAATCAACCGCGGCGCATTCAGGGAACTTACGTTTCAGAAAAAGAAATTCAAAAAGTCGTTAACCATCTGATAGAGCAAGAAGTCGCCAATTACAACCCAACTATTCTCCAGACAACCGCTTCGGATAAAGGTGAAATTATTGAAGAAAATGGCGAAGAAGAACTCTACGAAGAAGCCAAGCAAATTGTTATTCGAGAAGGTAAAGCTTCGACTTCGTTGTTGCAGAGACATTTACGCATCGGCTATTCCCGAGCCGCTCGAATCATTGATTTATTGGAGAAAAACGGCATTATCGGACCGGCTGAAGGTTCCAAACCCAGACAAATTTTGGCCAGTGGCAATAACGTGGAAAATCCAGCCCTGGAATCTTCCGACTCTTCGCTAAATCGAGAACACGACTTTCAGCATCAATCTTCGCCAATGGAAGAACAGGCCGAAAGAGACAAATGGAAAAATTAAAACCCTTGCCTTTAAACAAACAAATATTGATAGTGTCTCAAGCGAGCCTTTCGAGATTCAATTTCCACAACTACGCTAATTAAATCGATTCTCCAATCAGGAAAGGAATAAAGAGGGATTTTTTTAAAATATTTCTGCCAAACAGCTGGCTCTTTTTCCAGAAAGACCCATGCTGTTTTTTCGATTTTATTAATTTTGGGAAAACCGACAGAATCCTCCGGCGTTGAAACCAAAGGATTTTCAACTGTCGGAAATTTTCTAACCCAACGGCTTCTTACTTCGACAAAGACAATTTCTTTTTGCTTTTTGTCGAGAGTAATAATGTCAATTTCACCTGCTCGACAGCTATAATTGGTAGCTAGAAGTCGATGATTTTTCTTTTGTAACAATTTTAACGCTAAATTTTCAGCCACTTGTCCACAATATTTTTTATCCATTAGTTAGTTATTTATTAATTTAATTAACAATAAAGCTCCAAATAGGCTTGAGAATATTCATTTACACTTTACCCTGAAAGCGATATTGTAAAGCTTCGGCCAAATGCCTTGTTTCTATTTTCTCCGACGCCTCCAAATCGGCAATGGTTCTGGCAATTTTAAAAGTACGAAAATAACTGCGAGCGGAAAGTTGAAATTTTTTAACCGCCTGAATCATTAGTTCTTTACTGGCTTCATCTATTTTACAATATTTGGTTAAATGTCGATTACTCATTTCCGCATTGGCAAAAATTTTCTCACCTGCAAATCTTTTAGCTTGAATATCTCTGGCTTTTTGGACTCTTTGACGAATTTCAGCGGAAGTTTCTTTTTGCTCATCAACAATCAACTTTTGATGTTTTATTCTTGGAACTTCCACAAAAATATCCATCCGATCACTAATCGGACCAGATAATTTTCTTTGATAGCGAGCAATGGTAGCCGGATTGCAAGTGCATTCTTTTTCCGGATCGTTGGCAAAACCACAAGGACAAGGATTCATAGCAGCCACTAAAATAAAACGAGCCGGAAAGGTCACGCAACCGGCAGCTCTCGAAATATGAACAACACCGTCTTCTAGGGGTTGCCTCAAACAATCCAAGGTTTTAGCTGGAAATTCTAAAAATTCATCCAAGAAAAGAACTCCTCGATGAGCTAAACTAATTTCGCCAGGATGAGGATTAACACCACCGCCAATCAAAGCCACACTGGAAGCAGTATGATGAGGCGAACGAAAAGGTCTTTCCTGAATCAGTGGCTGCTTGCGATCAATTTTTCCCGCCACGGAAAAAATTTTAGTGGTTTCCAAACATTCCTCTATTGTCATACTTGGTAAAATGCTGGGAAAAGTCCGCGCAATCAAAGTTTTTCCCGATCCGGGCGGACCAATCAAGCAAACGTTATGCCCACCAGCCGCCACAATTTCCATGGCTCTTTTAACGTGTTCTTGCCCTCTGATATCTTTCATATCGAAGAGATAAGTCGGTTTGGGTTGCAAAATATTTTTCGGCCGATATGGTTTCATTTC
>JAJYBC010000001.1 GCA_021779255.1 bacterium
AACCACGGCTTATCTTTCTGAATTCATAGATTAAATCATCTAATTCAGCTTCAGAAATGACTAAACCGTAGTGTTTGTTGAATGTCTTTGAAAGAATCGTAGCAAAGTTATGCTGACATAAATTAATATTATGATCAGCGTAAAAGGCTTTTAGCTCATTATCATAGTACGATTGTATCAAAGAAGCTTCTGTTTTGTTGATCTTTTTTACTAGTAAAAAAGGAAGAATAATTTTTTCAAATCCGTTATTCTTTCCTTCTTTTTCTTGGCTGAAATCAACATCAAGCAACGTTTGGTAGAGATCAAAAAATATGGCTTGAGTAGGCATGTAATTCAGTTTATCGGTCTAACGGGTCGCTTATATGGATTAGAATATCATAGAACTGTTTTTGGGTCAAAAAAGTCTTTGTAGATTGATTAACTTGACACCTTAGTATCGTTTAGCTACATTAGCAAGAAATATTATTAAGAAATATTATTAAGAAATATTATTAAGAAATATTATTAAGAAATATTATTAAGAAATATTATTAAGAAATATTATTAAGAAATAACTTACTGTTATTAGCGCATATAATCACTGTGATTTACCAGAAAAGCAAAACCCCTTACCGATAAAACAGCGTAGTTTGTTACACAAAAAGCTGGATATTCCTAATTGTATTGAAAAAAGAATTAGCATCTCAAAAGCTGAAGGAGGACAAATAATTATTTTATTACGTACAGACAGTGCTCATCTTGCGAAATTTTTTACAATGAATTGGCTAGCTGATAATTCGTCAGTAAAACCAAATGCAATAATTATTGCTTTAAAGGGAAGCGCTAAGCTGTATGGCCTTAGTCAAGATCTTGACGGATTTCGTTGGTTTTGCCCAAAGACAAATCAAGTTTGGATGTTTGATAACGAATTCTATGGAAATATTAAGATAACTGTTCGTGGGTTATGCTCAGAAATTGTCCCCGCGGAAGAGACTTTTTTGCATGGCTGCTCAATGTCAATAGATGGTCACGGACTAGTTCTTTCTGGATCGTCGGGTGCCGGCAAAACAACTTTGACCACTGTTTTTCGGCGTTTGCTTGGATCGAGATTAAAAATCATCAATGATGATTGGGGACCTTGTTCGTTGGTAAGCGGGCAACTGAAATTTACGGGTGAGCCACATTTACATATGAAATATCCAAGTGTTCATGCATTAGCACCTAAAATTAATCTTAATCCATCTTTTTATCCTAGCGAGAATTTTCATGGTGATGTAAAAGATCCTAGGGCACGTTTACTAATTGATCCAAGGAAAGTCTTTGGCCAAAAAGACTTTATAAATGAAGCTAAATTACAATTATTTGTTATGGTTACACGTGATCCGTCTAAGCCAATAGGGATAAAATTTCTTTCGACGCGTGACCTATTTTTATTTGAGCAAGGCCAATATTCTGATTTTTACGAAAGAACAGAAAGATTTCTCAATGGCTCTCTTTTTTTTGTTAACAATAATCAAGAAAAAAGAGAAAGTAATCGATGTCGAATGCTTTTAAAAAAATTTCCTTGTATTAGTATTAATAACGTAGGAAATCCTGAAAAAACTGCGAAGCTTATACTCACAGAGTTTGAAAAAATTATACTTTCTAAAAGATAAATTATGTCTACAATTTGTGTTATCAAAAGTAGAAAATATCCTATAGAAGAAGAAGACATTGTTGATGGGGGAACGCTTAATGCTCAAATTATAGTAAAAGAACTTATAAAAAAAGGTTTTAATATTGAGGTCTTTACGCGTTACGAAGGTAATGGCCGAAAGATGTTTAATAAACCAGGAATTCGTATATTTCGAGTTCCTTTTATACGTTCCAAAAAACGAAATGTATTGCAACGTGATTACGAAGAGGGGTGTTCTTTTATAAAAAGCGTAGTTTCCCATAGTGAGTTTCAACCAGAAAAATATATCTGTATTCACACTCATCATTGGACATCGGGCGTTGGTCTTGAGTCCTTTATTCCTAAGCAATTAAAACTTATTCATACACCGCATTTATTGGCCATAGAAAAAGCGTACTATAATAAACTTTCATTTTCCTCTTGCATTAAAGCTTGCGAACAAGCGCTTATCAACAGAGCTAATCATGTCATTGCCCTATCTAAAAGCGAGAAAGAAGCCTTAATCGTTAAGTATGGGTGTAATAAAGAAAAAATAATATTAGCTCCCAATGGAGTTGATTCTGTTTTTTTTAAAATTCCTTTACCAAAAAAAGAAAATATTAATACGTTACCACTTCTTTTTATTGGACGGCGTTGTCGTCAAAAAGGGAGTGATATTTTGCTAGAAGCTGTTAAACAAATTTCAAAAAAAGACATTCCAATTTCACTTCGTTTGGTAGGTGGTTCATATGGAGAAGCTAATTTTGATAAATTAATTGAGTCGCGAATTCAAAAATTACTGTCCTCTTGTGTTATAAAACAGTTCGAAGAAGTCTCGCATAATCTTATTCCATCTCTAATAAAAGATAGTCTTATATATGTTCAACCTTCTCGTTATGAAAGTCAAGGCGTTGCCATTTTGGAGGCAATGGCTGCCGGACGGATTGTTATTGCTTCTAACCTTCCTGCAATTAGCGAGTACATTTGTCACGGTAAAAATGGTTTTTTAGTTGATTCTGAAAACTCGAACGCTCTTGCAAAAAGTATAATGGAATTACTTATTAATCCTGAAAAATCAATTTTATTAGCACGTGCCGCTCGAGAAACGGCAAAAAATTATACATGGTCTCATATGTTGAAAAGCATATTACCGCTTTTCGAAAGTAATCAAATTTAATTATAAATATGAATTCAACTATAATTTTAGCACCACAGGAAACTCACGATCAATCTCGTCAACAAATTATGAAGGATCGCGCTATCAGAACCGCCAATATTTTAAAAAAACAGGCTGGAATTGTTGGTATTTTACTCTCTGGTAGTGTGGTAAGAGGTCCGGTTAGTGAATCTAGTGATCTTGATTTGCATGTTATTGTTTCCAATAAATTTAGTGGTGTTTTACCTGAATGGACTTTTCATAAAGAAGGGATTATTGAGAATTTACATACAATACGAGAAGATGAACTTTTTAATGGGTGGTGCGTTCGTAAAAACGAAAATCTTCTGGCCTTTTGGTTTTATAGAACAAAATTTGGTGATCAACTTAATTGTTTTGTGCCTTTGTGGTGGAGCTCAAATACAAAATGGCAGGAAAGGTTACTTGTTTTGTTAGCGTTTCGACAGAATTTGAATATTGAAAAAAAGATAGCTCAATATTATATAAAATCAGCTCGCTTATCTTTGGATCAAGCGCAAAAGGCATGTATTAGTGGTGCTTATTACGATAGTCATCATAATCTAAGAATGGCTTTCCAATCAACATTAACAGCCGCGATGATTAATCGAAACTGGATTATTCGTGGATCAAAAAAAAGAATAGAAATAGCCCAAGCTTTTCTACCTGATTCGAAAATCAAATTCTTACTAGATGCTGGTCTGGATATTATTGATTTAAAAAATATAACTTTTAACCAGGCTAAAAACTTATGTAAGAAACGCCTTCGATATAGAAGAACATTCATTGATGAGTTGTATAGGCTAAAAGAGCAACATAAATCTAATGAAACTGTTAATAATAAATTAAAATTGGTTATTAAGAATCAAGAAAAACATGATTCGATGGCTTATGACTATTATGAGTCGCTTTTAGCTAATAATATAATCTTTGGTCCGATTAATCACATTAGATGTTTTTCGGGATTATCTCAAATTCCGCAAACAATTATCTCGTGTTTTTATCATAAGAATAGTCGCTGGCCAATGAATAAATTTATAAATTCAAGTTTATTCTCAAAATCGGTACGGAATGATTGGCTTGAAATAATGAGTTTGACGTCGTCAAATAAACGTTGCGTTCAATTATCTTTGCGATTGATTAAATCTATAGATAGCTGTTGGTTAACAAATAATATTTGATTGGAAATTTTATGAAAAATGTAAAAAGGGTAAAGATTAAACTTCCTATTCCTGGTAAGACACCATTGACCAAGTGTAATGGTCTTTTTGGTATTCAAAATTTATTTATGAAAGATGAAACAAAAAATCCTAATCATACTTTTAAAGACAGATTAGCTTATGAGGCTGTGAAACCTATTATGGAAGCAATAAATTTAAATAAAAAATTTACAAAAACCACTTTTGGTTCCATCTCGTATGGCAATACAGCTTATAGTTTAGGGTACTACACTTCGGTGCTTAATAAACTAGCCAAAGAAAAAATTGTTAATATGGTCTCTTTTGTTCCTCCATTCTTAAAAAATAAAACTTTTGGTCCAAACACTGATGGTCAATTTGTGTTTCCAAAAACTTATTTTAGAAAAATGTTTCATAATTTTGATAGTGCTGATTTTATAGAGATAGATTTAACAAAAAAAATCTATAATTCTAATGATTTAGAAAATATTGCTAGGGCGAGATGCCTCGTCGAGGATAAATTTATTGATGTGACAGAGGGATTAGATCGACCTGCGTATGTAAATATAATTATAGAAGCTATAGAGCAACAATTAAAATCTGCCCCTGACTATATAATAGTTCCTTTTGGCGCCGGTATTTTGTGTGATGAAGTGATTGATTATATAAAAGATAACAATCTATCGTCAAAAGTTATACCTGTTAGTTCTGGCGACCCAAAGACAATAGCAGTGATGTTATATGGTCCTATTTGGGTCGATACAAAAGTGTTGCTAGAGGAGGGAAGTGCTTTAACGAGACATAAAATTCCTGATAAGAAAGTTCGATTTAGAGAACAATATAGAGTTTATCATGTTGATGATAGTGAAATAAAAAATGCAATGGAAATTTTAAATAAAGCAAGAATCAGCGCCGAAGCAAGTGGGGCATCTGGATTTGCAATTTTATCTAGACTAAAAAAAATAGATCCTAAATTCGATTCAAAAAAACATTCAGTTTTGGTAATCAATACCGGTAATGGTCTTTCAAATTTTTCCTAATTGTTAAAATTAGAAATTAATCTCAAGTTAGAACCAAATAAAAGGCTTGTTAAAGCCTTTTTTGGGTCGTATTTTCATCAGCTGGGGTGGTAGGATTCGAACCCACGATTTTCTCGTTCAGAGCGAGATGCCTTACCACTTGGCCACACCCCAAAAATAAAATTTTCAACCTGAAAAAAACGGGCGGGCACAAGGCCCGCCCCTACATTACGATTTTTTTATGAAAAAATCAAAAAATAGGAATACGCATAGAAAGGAGATGTCGAAATAAATTCGGCATGACAATTGGATAAATACAAATACAGAAACCTAGATTGCCCGGTCGTGGCCGGTCAATGACAATGTTATGGGGGTGCTCCTATAAATTATACGTCTTCCTTGCGCATAAAACCAGATTTTTTGAGAGTAACTTTGAATTCCGGTTCGTAGCGATTATTGTTTTCGTCGACAATTTTGACGTTTTGACCTTTCATAATAGTGGCCATAGCGATGTCGTTGATGAGCTGTTGATCGGCATTGATATCGTCGCGCAGACTTTCTAGTTTATCATAAGCTTCACCCATATCAACTTGCACGTCGTTTTCAATTTGTTGTTTTTTAGTGCGCATTGTCTTGATTTCTTCAATTAGATTTTTGTAACGCTTGTCGTTGTCTAGCCCGTCTTTGTACATAGCGCGCAAATCTTTGAGCTTTTTTTTCTTCTCTTGCATGCGGTCAAAAACCGCTTGGATGTTTTGCATGATCGATTTTTAAAATTTATTTTTTAGCACCTTTCGATTATAAAGAAGCTTTTTATTTTTCAAAAGTTTAGAAGGATGATATGGTGAAAGGGCAGGTCGCGACCTGCCCGTACAAGGCCTGCCCGTACAAGCCTTGCCCGTACTAAATCATTCCCGCCAAGGCCTGCCCGTACAAGATCTGCCCGTACGTACTGATAAAAAATTAAAAATTCTATTTATGAGTAAAATCTTCTTACAATCTTTCTTGAAAAATCCGCGGCAAACTGGGTCGATTGTCCCCAGTTCGGTTTTTTTGGTTAAAAAATTAACCGATCCGGTAGATTATGAAAAATCTAAAATTTTGGTGGAGTTTGGAGCAGGGAACGGAGTGGTAACCAAAACGATTTTGCGTAAAATGCGTGATGACGCGATCTTGGTTTGCATAGAGATAGAGGAAAAACTTTGTCGAGAAATCAAAAAAAAGATTAAAGATCCGCGTTTGAAGTTGATCTGTGGTGGGGCAGGGGATTTGGGTGATTTTTTGCGGGAACTAAAAATTGAGCAGGTGGATTACATCATTTCAGAACTACCGTTGGTTAGTTTGCCAGCTGAAATGGTGGAAAATATCTTAATTTCGGCTAAAAAATATCTAAAGCCGGACGGTAAATACATTCAAATGCAATATTCGCTACTAGGGCTCAAGAAATTAAAAAGACATTTTTCGGAGGTAAAAATTAGCTTTACGCCACTAAATATTCCACCCAGTTTTGTATATATTTGTTCTTTATCACTCTCCCTTGACGAGTGCTAAATTTATGATAAGATGAAATTGGCTAGAGTGTATTTCTAATACGCTCGCGATGTTCGCGTGATCTAGGCGAACAATTATTCGCTCGTGCGAGGTGTTAATAATTTAATATTTAAATCAAAAAGCTATGGCAACGTTGATCAAACCCTTGGGAGACAATGTTCTGATCAAGGTCACGAAATTAGAGAAGAAAACTAAAAGTGGTATTGTTTTGCCGGAAACGGCCGAAGACGAAAAACCGCAAATGGGCGAAGTTATGGCTGTCGGTAATGACGAAAAGAAAATTCAAGTTAAGACTGGCGATAAGATTATTTTTGCCAAATATGCCGGCACCGAAGTTAAAATGGATGATGAAGAATATTTAATTTTAAAATCGGAAGACATTTTGGCAATAGTAATGTAAGAAGGGACAGGTCGCGACCTGTCCGTACCGACCTGTCCGTACCGACCTGTCCGTACCGACCTGTCCGTACCGACCTGTCCGTACCGACTCGGTAATGTTATTCCACGATAATTTCCCCTGACAATTTATTGATTTTTTTGATTTTAATCAATAAAGCCAAAAAAGCTCCAGTAAAAAGGAAAAGAGAAGAAATGGCAAAAACAGTGTCATAAGCGGAAATCTGGGCTTTTAAGATAACTAACGAAATAAATGTCGGGAGGTAGTTTGTCATTGGCTTTAAACCAATAGCGACTGAATTGATAGCGCTATGACTGGCGATGGTGAGAACGTTGGAATTGGTGGCGTCGCTCAAAATAGTACTAAAAATAGCGATGCCAAAAGCTCCCGCAATGTTTCTGGCTAAGGCGAGAATAGACGAAGCGATGCCAATTTCATTGACGGGAACGATAGAAGCGATAATATTGGTTCTTTGCGCCATACCGAGACCCATACCAAAGGCCATAATGGAAAGGGGAATGATTATACCCAAGGCTCCCGACCGAGGGTCAAGATAAGAAAAAAGGTAAAGGCCGATTCCGGCGATGAAAGTGCTGATAGCAATAATAAAGCGAGGCTGTATTTTTTCTCCTAAAAAAACTCCCAAGGGGGAAGAAGCTACCATAATAAAGGCCATAGGGATAAATAAATAACCGGTTTGGGTGGCATCGTAGCCTAAAAAAGTTTGAGCGAAGATCGGAATCAAAAAAATACCTCCCATCATGCCCATAAAAATTAGAAAATTATTGATGAGAGTATGAATAAAAGCGCCAATTTTGAAAAATTTGAAATCGACGAGTGGCTCGGGATGTTTTTTTTCAATCCGGATAAAAACAGCGAGAAAAATTAAGACGGAAAGATAGCAAGAAAAACTGTTGAGCGAGGTCCAGCCCCATTCCAATCCTTTGTCAAGAACCAAAACTAAAGCGGAAAGAGCGATGCCTAAAGTGCCGGCGCCCCAAAAATCAAATTTGACTGTTTTCTTTTCCGAAACGGATTCCCGAATAAAAGACATGGCCATCAAAATACCGATAATTCCGATAGGTAAGTTAATTAAAAAGACTGATCGCCAGCTAAAATTATCAATTAACGGACCTCCAATTAACGGTCCAAAGACAGCCGCGGCCGCGAAAGAGGCCGACCAAATTCCAAGAGCCTGAGCTCTTTCTTTGCCTTCGCGAAAGGTAACGGCAATGATGGCCATAGCGGTTGGATAATCGGCTGAACTGGCGATGGCTTGAATAATACGAAAAACAATCATAGAACTTAAATCCCACGCAAGTCCGGCTAGAACTGAACCGAAAATAAAAATAGAAAAACCCAAGATATAAACTTTTTTTCGGCCAATAGTGTCGCCTAATTTTCCCCAGATGGGGACGAAAATAGCGTTGGCTAAAATGTAAGCGGTAGCGATCCAGCCGGCTGCCGAAACGGTAATATTAAAATCGCCAATGATTTTTGGTAAAGCCAAATTGACGATAGTTTGATCGAGCCGTCCCAAAAAAGTACCGATAATAACCGTAAGGAGCACCAACCAGCGCAAGTTATCGGGATTATTTTTGATTGATCTTATTTTTTTAATCATAGAAGCTAATCTTTGAAAATCCAAACTTTAGCCGACATACCATTTTTTAATTCCGGATATTCAGTAACGCTAAAACGAATTTTAATATTAAATTCTTTTTCTTGTCGGGCGGTGGAAATATTAAAAACCACATCTCCGCTGCGAGAAGTAGGACTGATTTCTTCGACGAGACCGGAAAATTCTTTCGTCCCGAAAGCGTCTACGGTAAAAGTAACTCTTTGTCCGACTTTAATTTCATTGAGCCCTTTATCCTCTTCTATTTGAGCGATAACTTTGAGTTCATCGGGTTGAATCATCTCAGCCACGGCTTCATTGGGTGCAAAATTCTTGCCAAGACCGTCATTGATTGAGAGAATAATACCACCAACTTTGGTTTTAACGAGACTATTGCCAACTTGAGCTACGGTTTGGTGGGCTTTAACTTCGTCGCCTGCTTTGACAAAAACGGTTTGCAAAACACCTCCGCTAGCGGAAGAAAGATCGATTAAATCAGCTTCAATAGATGAATTTTCAACATAAATACTGTTTTTTGAGAGATTAAAATAAAGAAGGCCAACAATTATTGCAACAATAAAACCGGTAAAAACGAGAATTAAAAGTGACTTATTATTCTTTTGTTCTTCTTCTTTTTTATTATTATTCTCCATAAAAGTAAATTAAAATCTAAATTTTATGTTGGCGCTGATACCAGAACGTAAATCGGAAACTGAATCAACGAAAATTAAAGTTATTTTATAGTTGGAAACGTTGTTTATATCCGTTTCAATCGGATCAAGAGAGGTAATTTTGGCGTTTAAAATTTTTTCTGGATTATTATCTAAAGTAATTTGAGCTAAATCGCCAATTTTTAAACGACTAATCTCGAGTAGGGAAGTGAAGCTCTCAATTTTAAAAGAATTTTGACTGACTAGCGTAATAATAGGTGTTCCAGCGCCGGCAATTTCTCCCACTTTAATATCTTGCCTGGCTATAATACCGTCGAAAGGCGCTTCTATAATCGTTTTTTTTAGTTGAGATTTAATATTTTCAATGTTGGAAAGGGAAGCGGTAACTTGTTCTTCTTGAGCGTCAATTTGGGCATCACTGGCGGATATTTGAGCTCTTTGAGCTTTTTTGTCAGACGAATTAGCCGTTTTAGTTTTTTTGAGAGAGCCGAGTTTAGCTTTTTGAACCTTTAGAAGCTCTTTATATTGATCCAAAATATCTTCCGAGCTTTTAGTAAGGGCTTCGGCTTGATCAAGTTGAGCTTGGAGATCGTCCGCATTAGTAGAAGCCAAAAAGTCTCCCATCTTAACAAAATCACCTATTTGATGATCTATTTTTATAATTTTACCATTTTTTTCAAAGCCGAGATTGGCGCTATTTTCCGGAACAATTTTGCCGCTTAGCTCAATGGTATTTTGAATATTTCCTTTATTTACCAGAGTCTCTGTATGAGCCGGTCTTTTGGAAAGTGATTGGTAAAAAAATTCAGCTACGCCGCCTCCGGTGAGTAAAATAGCCAAGAGAATTAAAATAAAAAGTTTTTTATTCATAAAGAGAAAAAAAGAAAGGTGTTAAATTGAGTTTTAAGCGTTTTATAGTCATATAGGAATAGTAAAGGTCTGTCAAGGGAAGAAAAAAACAAAGGAGGCTCTACTACCTTGTCGCATAAGATACCTTGTGCGACACTATGTATTTATCTCCCCCGTTCCCTCAGGAGAGCAAAAAACGAATAATCAAGAATGAAAAATAATATTTTTTTGTCAGAAAAACTTTCCGGTAAGTCTTCCCCACCTTATAGAAATATTTTTGCGAGTCTCTTGTGCCCCAAATGCTGTACCTGAGCCTCTTTTGACATATTCCCTCGATTGGTCAAAATCGGTTTTTGGCCGAAAGAGACTTCCCTGCTGATAATAAATACAAATAGGAACGAGATAATGAAACGACATTTTAAATTAAAAAGCCTGATCATGTCGATCAGGCTTGTGAGAAACAAAGACAAGCAATGTAAGTTTCTTGGCCAAGCGTGTTCTTGGTTTATGGTAGGCGTGAATTTTATCACCCTTTTTGTGCTACCGGCTCTTTCTTGAGCGGTACGAAAATTCCATAACCTGATGGAAAACTTAGGAAGGTGGTTATAAAAATAAACTCAAAGTTTATTTTTTGCTTCCACTACTTCAGGTTTTCTATAGCTTTGGACGCGTCAACTTACGATCACTGTTGGAGGCGATAAAGCCTTTGCTTCTCTAGGCAGAGCAAGTAAAGTTATTCCCAGTGCCCTCGGGATTTTCTTTACTGTCCGCTGTAAGTATCTTATACCAAATCAAACTAGCCGTAGTCAATTTTCCTCATCTTGGCTCCTTCCTATTAGCGAAACTCAAGATAGAATTACGTTGGCGTTGTTGCCTTTGGGGGTTATCAATCTAGACAAAAACAAAGAATTTCTCTCGGCATATAGCTACCTCCCGTGGTAAAAGAACTCAGCCTTTGGAATGTTGCCTGTTGCTTATTGCACGGCGAATTTTCCTCAAAAGGCATGGTAAGTACTTTTAATATGGATATTTTAAACTGTCAAGGGTTTTTGGGGATAATTTGAACAGGGACAGGTCGCGACCTGGCCGGACAGTAGTGTCGCATAATATTTAGTGTCCTTACGGAGAAATACGAAAATCGCGTATAATTAAAGTTAATTTTTTTTCTCCGTTCCATTCGTCGCTACTAATCTCAAAAATGATATCTAAAAAAGTATTTTTATTGGTAACTAATGAACCGTGTCTATTCCCTTTCCCGAAGGCGATAGCCTCGAAATATTGCTCACCGTCTTGGAACCAAATTTTTAGATGCTTATTATCGCTCCCAATTATATTACAGCCAAAAACTTTGACTTTTTCCGCTAAAAAAAGAGGAGCGGGATTGCCGGAGCCAAAAGGTTCCAGTTTTTTGAGGTCCTTGTACATTTTTTGGTTTACTTCGGTCAAAGAAATTCGTCCGTCAATTTGAATTTCTTGGACCAAATCTTTTTCCGAGAGTAATTTATCGGCTATTTTTTGTAATTTTTTAGCCAATTTTTTTTCATTTTGAATATTAAAAGAAAAACCACCGGCGAAATCGTGTCCACCGTAATCGATAAGTAAATCGCGACATTCTTCCAAAGTGGCAACCACTTTGAATTTACCAAGACTGCGAATGGAACCTCGGCAAAGCTGATCCTTAATTGTATAAACGAAGGTGGGGCGAGCGAATTTTTCGCAAATTTTTCCGGCTACCAAGCCTAAAATACCGATGGGCCAACCCTTTTGGCCGACAAAAATGAGTTTTTGATTCTTATCAACTTTTTCTTCGATTTTCTGCACGATTTCGTGGGTAATTTTTTGTCTTTGGCTGTTTTTTTCTTCTAAATTGCTAGCAATTTTTTGCGCTTCAGCTTTTTCTTGGGTGTTTAATAAAGCGAAAGCGAAATTAGCGTGGTCTATTCGACCGGCGGAATTAATACGAGGCGCGATTTGAAAACCAATTTGGCTGGTTCCAAGAGGATTTTTTGAGGAAAAATTTAGGCGTGCGGTTTTAAAAAGCTCTTGTAATCCAAGGCGACGAGTTTTGTTAAGAACAACCAGTCCATATTTAACTAAGGTGCGATTTTCTCCCAGTAGAGGAACCATATCGGCAACAGTTCCCAAGGCGACCAAGTCAAGAAGCCATTTTTCAAATCCGGCAGGAAATTGTTCCGGCACCTCTTTTATAAGAGCCAAGGCTAGTTTGTAAGCCACACCTACTCCCGCCAAATCTTTAAAAGGGTACCGTTCATTTTTCAATCGAGGATTGATAATAGCTAAAGCTTTGGGTAATTCTCTTCCCGGTAGGTGATGGTCGGTTATAATTACATCTAAACCAAGTTTATTGGCTTTTTCTATTTCTTCAATATCTCGAACGCCACAATCAACGGTGATGAGTAATTTTATTTTCTTTTTTTTAAATTCGGTAATGGCTGGAAAATTTAGACCATAACCTTCATCTTTTCGATCAGGAATATAAACCGTGGGCTCTGAGCCGAGAGCGGAAAGAGTGTCGCATAATATTAAAACGCTAGTTACTCCGTCGACATCATAATCACCAAAAATAGCTATTTTTTCTTTCTTATCAACAGCTTCTAAAATACGTTTAACGGCTTTGGACATATCTTTAAAAAGAAAAGGACTATGTAATGTTTTGGTGTAATCCGGATTAAAAAAGTTTTCGATATTTACTAAATTGTGGGGCAAACGATGATATATTAAATTTAAAATGATTTGAGAGTATTGAGGAAATTTAGTTTTGAAAGATTCGGGAGCTTGAGACAGAATTTTCCAAGTTTTACGTGAAGTCATAAAGCTATGTTAAATGGATTAAAACAGATTATTTCTTACATATTTAACATATCATAAAAATTGTTTTATAATAAAAGTCGTTATAAAAATAATACAAAAAAAAATGAAGCCTTATGTCTTCATCTTAATTCCGCTTCTTGCCGGTTTGTTGGCGCAAGTAGCTAAATTTTTGATCTTTTCTTTTAAGCACGGTTTTGACTGGCGATTTTTACTGGAGTATGGCCATATGCCTTCTTCGCATACAGCCATGATGAGCTCTCTCATTTGGGCTATCGGCTGGTACGGTGGCTTTTCTTCCCCTGAATTTGCCGTGGCTCTAATGGTTACTCTTTTAATTATTAGCGATGCTTTACGTTTGAGAATCTATATCGGTTCTTACGGAAAGACTTTAAATAGTCTTTTGGATCATTTAAGAATTGAAGATTATTCCATTCCTCCAAAACTAAAGGAGCGCGTGGGTCACAAGCCTTCAGAAGTTCTGGGTGGTTTAATCTTGGGAATTGCGACAGCTGTTTTTATTATCGAGCTAATTGGTTAAAAAATTATATTTGAGATGGAATTGAAAGAAAATTCAGACGTCAATCTTTGGGAAAATTTTATCGCTAAAAATCAGCAATTTAATTTTTTGCAGAGTCGTTTTTGGGGTCAAATTTTGGAAAAAGAAAAGAGGGATGTGAAATATTGGGAAATCTGGAAAAGAAAAAAATTAATCGGGATTTTTTTGATGGAAAAAAAATCGTTGGCTAGGGGTTTTTCCTACTCGGAATCTCTTTGGGGGCCGGTTTGGCTTCGCAGTCTGATTGGTGAAAAAGTAACGGATTTAACCAGAGAATTATTTAAACTTGTTTCCAAAGAAGAAAAAAGTATTTTTTGGCGTCTTAGTCCGCCGGCCGGCGCTTTGATTTCACCAAAAAATTCCGCTCTCGAATTTTATTTCGAACCTGATTATAAAAAAATTGATTCCGGTTTGGAACCTCAGGACTTCTTTCCCACTTTGGCTCGAACTAGACCGCCTAAGAAAACTTTAATAATCGATTTATCTCAAGATGAAAAGGAGATTTTAGCTCAAATGAAGGGCAAGACTCGCTACAATATTAATTTGGCTAAGAAAAAAAATCTCAAAATTGTTTGGAGTCGGGATCGAAAAAAATTAAAAGATTTTTGGCGGTTAAATGTGGTTACTTCTAGACGCAATGGTTTTAAACCGCATAGTTTCCCCCATTATTTATCCATTTTAGAAGTTGTTTTAGCTGGTGAAAAGGATAAAAAAAACCAAGCTGAATTAATTTTGGCTTATCACAATAACAAAGTTATCAGCGCCAATTTAATTTTGTTTTTCAATGAAACTGTTTATTACCTACACGGAGCTTCTTCCAATGAGAGCCGTAATTTGATGTCGACCTATCTTTTGCATTGGGAAACTATTTCAAGAGCAAAGAAAGAAGGTTATTTATGGTACGATTTTTGGGGGATTGATCAAAATAAATGGCCGGGAGTAACCCGTTTTAAAGAAAGTTTTGGCGGTCAGAAAAAAGATTATCCTTCTCTCTATGAATTGCCTTTTAAAAATTATTATTATAAGCTTTACAGAATTTATAAGAGGCTAAGATAGTAGCAAGATAAATTTCTAATTACCTAATTGTCTAATTTTTAATAAAAAAGAAGAAAAAGAAGAAATTTTTCCTCTTTCTTTTTTATTAGAAATTAGGTGAATTAGAAATTTTCAATTTTAGGCCCTATCGTCTAGCGGCTAGGACGCTGGATTCTCATTCCAGCAACCGGGGTTCGATTCCCCGTAGGGCTACTGCTTGGTAACTTTTAGAACGATCGCTTTGAAGGTTTGAGGAAATTCGCTGGCCAGTTTTGCCAGTATTTTTCTGTCCAAAATGATATTTTGCTCTTTGAGAAGATGAATAAATTGACTGTAGGAAAGACCAAATTGTTTGACACCTGCGCTGATTCTCATTTGCCAAAGTTGTCGATAAGTGTGCTTTTTGGCTTTGCGGTCTTTGTAAGCGTTAGTTTGAGCTTTAATAAAAGCTTCTTTAGCTCTTTTAATGCTTCCTTGGCGTGAGCTGATATAACCCTTAACGGCTTTCTTTAAAGTTCTTTTCTTCTTTTTGGCGTGGACGGCTCGTTTGATGCGCATAGTAAATAGTGATTAACAAAAAATTAGATTATCGTTTCTCTGGTTTATACCGATATAATCTATTTAGCTCTCATTTGATCAGTGATTTGTTTGGCGGTACCTTTCGTCAAAACAACAAGACCCTTTTTGCGATCTTTCTGAGATGCATTATCGTTGGCATTATAATGGCCTTGTCCGGAGTGAAGACGTTGTATCTTGCCTGATTTACGAATTTTGAATCTTTTAGCGACGCTTTTCTGATTTTTTAGCTTATACTTTTTAGCCATATAATTTGATTAATAACTGGTTAGCAGACTAACATAACAAAACAAAAAAGCCAAATTTTACAAAAAAATTGGGAAGACGACTGATTTTATTTGGGAGTGACAACACAATTAAAACCGCGAGGACTGCCCATAATTGGTTGATCGGTTTGAAAAGAAAAATCCTCGGCCAGTTTTTTTAAGAAATTTTCAATAATTACACGAGCTAAATCACGATGAGTGTGTTCCCTACCCTTCAAAAATATTTCTATCTTAACTTTTTTGCCGGCTTTTAAAAATTCAACGGCTTTTTTTCGTTTAAAATCCAGATCGTGTTCCCCGGTGCGAACGCCTAGACGAACTTCTTTCATATCGATTTTTTTGCTTTTTTGACGTTGTTCTTTCTCTTTTTTGGCCAAACGAAAACGAAATTTATCGTAGTTGGCAACGCGACAGATAATAGGGTTAGAAGCAGAATTAATCTCAATAAGATCCAGCTCTTTTTCTTGGGCGATTTTTAGAGCTTCTTCTCGGGAAACAATACCAATTTGTTGACCATCTTCGCCAATGAGTCTCATTTCTTTAGCCCAGATTTGTTCGTTAATACGAACGGATTTTGCCATAAATAATTTATAAAATTTAGAAAAATGTGGAAGTGGCCGGAATTGCACCGACGTTTGAAAAGTTTTGAAGAACCGACCCTACAAGTTTAGCTTAATTTTTTTGTTTGGGAAATAACGAGGATAAATTAAGCAAAATCTCGCTTTCCCGGCTTTTTTAAAAGTTTCGAAAAAGGTCAAAAAGCAAACCTTTTTCTATTCTGATAAATGACACCGCCTCTTTCTCATCAGAAATCGGAAAGGGCGATGGCAGTTGCGTTTAGGCTACTGCGTATGCTGGAGAAGCGACACCAAACAAACTGGCGATACGCTCCTGCATTTTGGAAAGGTTGGCATTTAATAACCTTTTGGGCATAACGCGCCCAAGTTCGACTTGCGTCTGTTTTTCTCGACTTCCATCGAATCTAATCACTCCCTGTTTTTAAAAACTGTAGCCCTACGGGGAGTCGAACCCCGGTTACTGGACTGAAAACCCAGTGTCCTAACCACTAGACGATAGGGCCTAGAATTGAAAATTTCTAATAGGTAATTAGAAATTTGTATTAGTTATCTTACCCTATTATCTTGAAAAAAGCAAGATTTTATATTGAGTTTTTGTTACCAATTTATTTTTCCGAATCGTTTGGTTGCGATTTTTTTCCTTGATCCAACTGAGAGATCGTGTCTGAATTATCAATACCGGTGTGAGTTGCTCCTTTGTGAGCTTCTTCTAAAATTTTAACAACATTGGGAAATGTTTTAAGTAATGCTTTTTTGCAACCCGCCAATTCTTCAAAAATAGACAGCCAAAAAGCAATAATATATCCTCCCCAAAGAGAAAAAAAGACAGCCATAAAACTCAGAAGAATTAATAATGCTAGAATTCCCAATCCGATGGCGATTTCCCAAGGGTGGGTTTGTCCCAATACAAAGTAAAGTAGGAGCCAAAAAATTCCCCCGATTAAGAGATAGACCAAACTAAATAAAATGGTTGCCAGCGCTAGAAAAATCCAAAAAATTATTTGTAAAACAAAATTAACAAAACTAGCTAAAAGGCTTTCTTTCCAATGATTGATAAAAAGATCATAACCTTTATCGGTGGCACTTCGGAGGCTAATACCGGTTAGAGCGAAATAAAAAAGACTGTAGCGAAAAACATAACCAATAATGAAAAAAGCGACAGCAGAAGTTAGTAATCCAAGAGCAGAAAGGGTTCCCGCCATAATCCAAGATTTTTGTAAGGCGAAAATGCCCGCAGGAGAAAGAAAAAGTAAAAAACTGATTAAATAAACCAATCCAAAAATAATTCTTAACCAAACCAAATTGCGCCATTTTTTTCGAGCGTTTTCTTTTAAAAGCAATCTAGACCTTTTGTGATTATGGAATAAATCTCTCAATTGATTGATTAAAAGCAGATGAAAATAAGAATTTAGACAAAAAAGAGCAATCACTCCGATGATAATAATCAGCGCTAAAGAAAGACCGCCATAAATAAAATAATTTTTTTTGTCTTTATTTTTTTCGATGAAATTTTGAATTTGGATTTTTTGGTTTTCTTGATCCTCAATATTTTTCAGAGTTTCCATCCAGTTCCCCGAATTTTGTTGAGTCGGATTAGTCTGAGTCGAATTATTATTGGAGGTTTGATTAGTTGGTGACCAGTTACCGTTAAAAGAAAAATTTTGAGAAATAGCTTGCCCTCCAGTCAGAAGGAGCAAAAGACAAAGAGGTAAAAGTTTTTTCCAATTTTGCCAGAATAGAAGGCCATTTTTTTTGAGAAGATCAGGGTAACTAAAACGATTAAACCAAGAAATAGTTTCAGTTGATTTGCTTTTTTGAAGGGGTTTTTTTAGACGATTTTTAGGCTTTGTTTTTTTTAATTTTGAGAAAATTGGGGAGTTCGTCATAAATTATTTTTAATTCTTTACATTTGAGAGTTTTGCAGATAAAAAGATAAAAAGCAATACTGACTAGCCCAGCAAAAAAAACTTGGCCAAAGACAGCTAGGAAAGAAGAAAGGGGGAAGAAAATAGCCCAAAACCATTTAATCAATTGCGCGCCCAGACCAGCGATAAAAGTAGCTAAAGCAATTTTCAAAAAAGTTCTTTTAATGGAAGAAATATCGATTCCTTTAATATATTGGTGCAATCCAGCCAGAAGAAAAATAAAGGTTATAATTTGGGAAATCGAATAAATAAGGGCTAATCCGACAATAGGAGATTTAAGTCCAGAAAGATGGGCGTTTTTCTCTAAAAAGGGAGCAATTTCTGGCCAATATCGAACAACCCCCACACCAGCGACGATGTTAAAAAGGAGACTAACAACCCCTGATTTCAAAGGAGTCCAAGCATCATGCAGAGCGAAAAAAGCTCGAATAAAAAGCAAATTTAAACTTTGAGCAAAGAGGCTGATGGCTAAAACTCCCAAAACATTGAGAGTCTGAACGGTATCCTCCCAATCGAATTTTCCGCTTCCCAAAACGATTCTCACAACTTGAGCCCGAAAAATAATCAGTAAAGTGGATAAAGGAATAATAAAAAAAAGAATTTGACACATAGCCCGAGAGAACTCATGGCGAAAACGAGCTTTTTTCTTTTTGGCGACCAAAATGGAAAGAGCGGGAAAAGCGGCGATAGCATAGGAAGCTCCAAAAATTCCCAACGGTAAACTTTGCAAGTTGTTGGCAAAATTAAAAACAGACAAAGAGCCGACAGGTAAGACAGAAGCCAAAAGAGTCACAGCTATTAGATTTAGCTGTAAAACTCCCAAATGAAGACTGCGAGGAAGCATCATTTTCAAAACTTTAATCAATCCGGGATGAGTGGGATCCCAACGAAAGCGAATTTTTAAACCCATTAAAATAGAAGGAACGAGTTGAACAGAAAAGTGAAAAAAGGCGCCGAGAGCAATTCCCCAAGCTAATCCGGTGATACCAAAGTGAGGCACCAAAAAAATTATAGCCAAAATGGAACCCAAATTATAAACTACAGGAGCAAGAGAGTAGAAAAAGAAAAAACCGCGTAGATTTAAAATATTACCCAAAAGACCGGAGAAACTTAAAAAAAGAGGAGAAAGAAGCATAATTCTAGTCAAGCGGGCGGTTAAAGCTTGTTGTTCCGGAGAGAAGCCGGGAGCGATCCAACTGACTAAAAAAGGAGAAAAAAACCAGAGTAAGACAATAACAGCAAAAAGAAAAAAAGTTAATATTGTGACTAAACTGTCAACAAAATTTTGAGTATCTTGAGAAAAATCGAAATCGTTTTTAGCTTTGTTCTTTTCCTCCGGCTTGTGTAAATACTGGCTTAGTATAGGCAAAAAAGCGGAAGAAATTAAACTGGCCATTAAAGTATTATAGAAAAAATCGGGGATACGAAAAGAGGCGTAATAGGTGTCTAATTCTTGACCGGCGCCGAAAGCGTCAGCTAGCATTCGATCGCGAAACATTCCTAACAAGCTGGATAATAACGTAAAAAAACCGACTAAAAAAGCGGCTCGGGTGAGTGTGCGACTGAGATTTTCCAGTTTATTGATTAAAGATTCCAATTTCATAATAATTTATTGATTTTTAGTCAACTCTTTCCCCTTCCCTTTCTCGGTCAAAACCATACCGGCGAAAATATCTTTATCAAATTTTTGATTGATTTTCCAATCAGGAAAACTGAGATTATCAGGATAACGATAAAGCATATCAAAATTTTCCAGACCTTTAACTTCAGAATTAACCCAAGAGCGATCGTCGCCGGCTTGTTTTTGAACAAGAAGACTATAAGTGTCGGCTGGTTTTTTGAGATCGTCAAAGCGTAATTTAAAAGGGAGAAGATAAGTATATTTAACAGTGAGCGTTTCTCCCGGTGAAACATAAGTCCAGTTAGCAAAAACCGTTTTACCGGAATCTTCATAGACTCTAGTTCCGGTGTAGGGATCGATATTGGTTCCACTTTCCTCAGTGATAACCATATCGTCTTCAACAAAGCCTAATTTAGCATAGTCAACTGGCGGAGAATTAACTTCTCGAGTGTAACCCTCGGCGCTTAAAAGCTCACTTCCTTTTGGAACATAGATTCTCATCCAATCAGCATTGACCGCATTGTACCAACTGGCAGTTTCTTTCCCTCCTTTGTGAGAGCGAGTAACAGTCACAGTATCAATGACGGAACCATCAGGCTTAATTTCCGCTTGATGGCTGATTTTTTGTTCAATCATTCGATCGGTTTTCATTCCGTTGATATTTGTATTGACAACAGAAAGATAATCTTTGGGAACGTTAAGGATTTCCCCCGTCCAACCCAATTCGGAAGCGGCTTTTTGAACGTTATAATCAAAAAAATAGGTGACGACGGAACGATCTTCCAGACAACCAGCAAAAGAAGCTAAAATTTCCATCCATTTTTCCGGAGGTGAATTAAAAACTTTTTCTAAGATGAGAGGCGCTAAATCGGCTAAAAATTGTTTAGGTCTGTTAAGAGTTTTGTCGTATTCTGAATCGACTTGATTTTGAGTTAATTCAACGAAATTATCGGCGGAAACAACTTGGTTGTATTTTTCGTGGTTGATCGGGCCGGTGATTCTTAGAAGATTCTCTAAAACTTTGGGAGTAAAAGCAATTACGCCATCTACGGACGGTCCACCTGTTTTTTCGTAGAACCAAGCTACTTTCTCGGCGCTCTTAGGAAAGTCCGGCCACCAGTTGGCATCGTGCATTGACCAAGTAGCACTCATTTTTTGGATGGGCTTGGGCGGGATAATTCTTTCTTTCAGTTGGCCGTCCGGATTATAAATACCGTCAATATAAAGTTGAGAGACATTGCCTTCATTGATTTTCATAATGCCATAAGTGCCAATAAATCCGCCGGTGGCTCGTATTTCATCGTTATTCTCAAAAAGAAAAAGATATTGGCGAGCTTCTTTATGTCCCAGAACCGAGAGAATTATATTGGTGTAAGCAGAAAAATCGTTAATGTCTTTGATAATAGTCGGGAGTTTTTCTTGGAGTAAAACGAATTGTTCTCTCTTGTCTTCGGGTAAGTCACTAATTTTAACGTTTCCTAAGAAACCGTTGGCTTGCTCCATTTCCGATTTGGCTTGGGTTATCTTTTCTTGAAAAATAACGATAGCATCGGTTAAATTATTCGCTTTTTTATTACCGGAGTCAGTCGTTTGATAATCGGAAATTTCTTTCAAAGCCGAAATATTATCAGTGTTGAGAAACTTTTTCTTTAAAGCTCCTTGATCTCCTAGAAAAACATCAAAAGCTTCGGAAACAATTTGACCGGCCGAAGATAAATGTTTACCGGCTTCCAACAGGTTTTCGCCACTTTTGATTTTCGATCCTAAAGGCAAGACTTTAATAACCGAGAAAAGAGTCCCATCTATTTCATTGAGAGAATTACCAGCGGAAAGGAAATTTTGATAAGCGTTTTGAAAATTACGTCGAGCTTCTTCTGGTTTGGCGGAAAACATTGCTGATTTAGCCGAATCGATGTTTTTGTAAGCTACTTGGCTTTGAGATTCTATTTGATTTTTAGTATCGATAACTTTTTGCACATAAGCGACAACGGGTATGGCTAGAGAAACAAAAATGCCGACAGTTAATAAAGCCACTGATTTTTTGGTACCGGAAGCTGATTTTCTAAAAAAAGATTTTTTTTCACCAACTTTTTTCCAAATTCGGTAAGCTTTGCCAGTCAAAGGCATCTTTTTTTCGGGATCTGATTTTTCTTTTATTCTAAAAATAGGATTATGCCTAAAAAGATTGTTCTTTTTGGATTTTGAAGAGACAATCTCCGATTTTGCTTTGATTGGTTCCGGCTCGGGGTCGGGCTGGTAAAAAATAGGAGTTGAAGTTATGTTTTCAAACGGAGAAATTTTTTCCGCTAGTTCTGTTTTTTGAGGAGTCAGTTCTTCTTGAAAATCAATTGGTTTAATTTTTTTTATTTTTGAAGGAATATCGGAAAGAGGCTTAGTCGCTTTAACAAAAGAGTTTTTGATTTTGGTTTTATCTTTATTTTTTTGACCAGCAGTAAAACTGATTTTTTCCTTTAAAGTTTCTTTTTTTTGTTGATTAATCTCGGCCGCTTGATAATCGGAATCAATTTTTAATTTTATTTTAGGCACACCTCGATAATCATATTTTTCATCTAATAGATGTTTATCTTCTTGACCAAAACGTTGGAAAGCCGGTTCAACAAAAAAGGGTTTTCCTTTACCATCTGCTAGCGATTTATGCGGAACGAAGACGTCAGAAACATGCTTGCCCTTTTTTCCGGAGACAAAAGGAATCATTCGAGAAGGAAATAGACCAATACTGTTTCGGTCAGCTGACGAAAGCTCAAAGTTTTTTTCCGGATGAGAAAAATTTGATTTTGATTTATTTTTTCGACCGACCAAATCAAGGCCACCTTTTCTATCCGAAGAAAAGTGTTCTCGGATAGCTTGCCCCTTCCCTTTTGGAGTAGGTTCGTAAGCCAGAGGATGAGAAAAAGTCTGGTTATCGGCTATTTTCTTTTTTTCCTTTTGAATTTTAGCTTTTTGTTTTTTAATTAAATCAAAAGACATCGGGTTGATTTTATTTTTCGATTTTTAAGACAACTCCTCTCGGAGAGGATAGCATTATTTTTTTTGGAGATAAAGTTTTAGAGTTTCTTGAGCCGTTTTCTCCCAATTATACTTTTTTAGAATTTTTTGAGCTCTGGGGAGATATTTTTTTTCAAGGCTGGGTAATTTTCTTAGGGTTTCTAAAATGGTTTTGGCCATATTTTCGATGGAATAGCCGTTAAAATAAAGAGCGGAATTGCCAAGAATTTCCGAAAAGCAGGTACCTTCATGGCAAAGAACCAATTTATTTCTCTCGAAAGCCTCTAAAGGTGGCAAACCGAATCCTTCGCAGAGAGAAGGGAAAATACAGAAAAGAGCTTCTTGGTATAAAAATTCTAAAGTTTTTGAATCTTTAATAAAACCAGGAAAAATTATCTTCGGAATTTTTTTCTTTTTAACCATTAGTTTTAAACGATTAAAAAAATAATCATTTCCTCCGGCAATAACCAAGTAAAGGGATTTTGATGATAAAATAGATGTTTCTTTGGCGGAAACGCCCAGCTTAGTTTTGAATGGGTATTTTTTTTGAATCAAATCAAAAGCCATAATCAATCGTTCTAAATTCTTATGAGGATAAGCTCCACCAAGATAAAAAATAAAAGGAAAATTTTTAATTCCCTTCTCTGATAGCCATTTTTGGCGATTTTTTTGAGAATTTTTTTGTTCAATATTTAGTTGGTTAACTTTTTGTCCTCCAGCACCTTCATAAATAATTTGAATTTTTTCCTTCTCAATCGTTGGGAAAAACTTTTGAATGGCTTGAGCTGTACTTCGAGAAACAGAAATAATAAAACGAGATTTTTTTAGAGCTCTTTTGATGGTAAAGCGATAAGCCCAATTTTTAATTTGATAAAAAATTGGTCCCAACGTGGTAGCTTTTTTAGTAGGAAAAGAAAAAAGGATTAAATCATGGATGGTCACAACAAAAGACCCTCGATAAAGAATAGGAACGTTAAAATGAGGAAAATGAACCAAATCGGGTTTTAGTTTATGGAGAAGATAAGGGATTAAAATTTGTTCTTTCCAACCATACCAATGAGCTTCGGCTAAAATTTTTTGAAAATTCGGTGTGGGAAAATTAAGTGTCGCATAATCTTCTTGACGTAATAAAATAGAATACTGATTTTGTTGATCAATCTTTACTAAATTATCAATCAGATTTTTGGTATAATAGGAAAGTCCCCGATTACGAGGATTGATGAAGCGAGCATCAATAACGATATGCATATTATTCAATATAATCCATTACCATATACATTGGTTGAATAACGGCAATGGCAAAGAAACCGACTCCTCCGCCGATAATTAAAATCAAAATTGGTTCAATAACGGAACTTAAATTTTTGGTAATATCATCTACTTCTTTTTCGTAAAAGTCAGCTAATTGAGCTAAAATTTGTTCAGAACTGCCGGTTTCTTCCCCAATTCTAATCATTTGAATAACCATCGGTGGAAATAAGTCGGGAAATTCCTCGACGGCTTTATTAAGAGCAATTCCCTTTTGAACCATTTCGGAACATTTCTTTAAAGCTCTTCTAAAATAAGTATTATCGAGAGAATCGGAAATAATATCAAGAGAAGTAACAATAGCCACACCGCTTTTGAGAAGAGAACTGAGTGTTCGTGAAAAACGAGCAGTATTGACTTTTTTGATGATATTTCCTACCATGGGAATCTTGAGAAAAATAAAATCAAAGACTTGTTTCCCGCCGGGGCTGCGAGCTAGAAAAGTAAAAGCGATAGGACTTAAAATCATAATTAGCAAAGAAATAATAACGTGAGAAGAAAGAAATTTACTGAGGCCGATAACAATGCGAGTGGAAATGGGCAATTCGATAGCCATTTCAGAAAATATTTTCATGAGGTTAGGAACTACAAACATCATCAATAAAATGCCGATGGCAATCATTGCTACAATAATAACGGAAGGATAAATCAAGGCACCTTTGATTTTCGAGCGAATATCGTGATCTTTTTGAAGCTGAAGACCTAGAAGCTCCAAGACTTCTTCTAAATTTCCTCCGATTTCTCCGATACGAATGGCGCTGGAAAAAAGAGGAGGAAAAACTTGTGGAAAGTCTTTCATCCCGTCAGCCAACGTCTGTCCTGTTTTAACTTTTTCTTTGATATTATTGATAACTTCTCGAAAATAGCTGGAACCGGTTTGAATGGCTAAAATTTCTAAAGCTCGCGGAATGGGCAATCCCGCTTTAATCATGACTGAAAGATGTTTAATAAACATCATTTTTTCGGTCAAAGAAACTCTTTTCAAAAAAGGCAATCCTTGCCAACCGAAGCTCTTCTTTTTTATTTTTTCACTGGCAAAAACCAAAATCAAACCTTGATTTTTAAGAGTATGGGCCAGCTCATTTTTATCTTGAGCGGGCATAAAGCCTTCTATTTTTTTTCCAGCTTCGTCGCGGGCACGATAGTTAAAGAGAGGCATACGGGTATTTTTATTTTTTATTCTTCTCTGATGTTTGGATAAATTTCAAGAATAGAGGATGCGGGTTAAAAGGATTGGATTGAAATTCGGGATGGAACTGAGAAGCCACAAAGAAAGGATGAGTTTTTTTAGGTAATTCCGCAATTTCCATCAATCTCCGATCAGGAGAAGTAGCGGAAAAAACTAGCCCGGCTTTTTCGAGACGATTAATAAATTTAGGATTAACTTCGTAACGATGACGGTGGCGTTCACTAATTTGAGTGTCTTTATAAGCTGAAAAAGCAATCGTTTCTTTTTTAATTTTAGCCGGATAGCTGCCTAAACGCATTGTTCCGCCATAACGGTTTTGACTGAGAATGGTTTTTTGCTCCGGTAAAATATCAATAACCGGATAAAGAGTCCGAGGGTTAACCTCGGTGGTGTGAGCTCCTTTTAGTTTGGCTACATGGCGAGCAAATTCGATGACGGCCAATTGCATACCATAGCAAAGCCCAAGATAAGGAATTTTGTTTTCTCTAACGAATTGAATGGCCTGAATAATTCCCTCTACGCCTCGACTACCAAAACCGCCGGGAACAACAATGCCGGCGTATTGTTTGAGATCCGCCAACTTCTTGGGATCTTTTTCAAAAATTTCCGAGTCGATCCAATAGAGATCTAGTTGGGCGCCAGCAGCGTAAGAAGCGTGTTTTAGCGATTCAATAACGGAAATATAAACATCGCTCAAAACAAAATTACCGGTAGCGAAATATTTGCCAACAACACCGATTTTAATTTTTTTCTGGCTGTTTTGAATCCTTTTTCTTAAATTTCTCCATTTTTCAAAATCTTTTTTACGCGGTTTTAGGTTCAGCTTTTGTAAAATATTTTGACTCAAATTTTCTTTTTCGAAATTAACGGGAACGTCATAAATTGAGCTGATATCCGGTGCGGAGATCACGTCTTTTTTACGAATATTGCAGAAGATGGCAATTTTTTCTTTGCGTTTATTGTCTAAAGGAACGATTGACCGAGCAATAATCAGATCCGGTTGAATGCCGGCGGAATTTAAACTGCGAACGGCGTATTGAGTCGGTTTGGTTTTCATTTCGCCGATTTTGTCGGGTACCGGTAAAAAGCTGACCATTACAAAAAGTATTTGACCGGGCATATCCATTTTCATCATACGTCCGGCTTCCAAAAAAAGGATGTTTTGATATTCTCCCACCGTACCGCCGATTTCGATGATTACAATTTCCGCCTTATTCGTTTGTCCTGCCTTTTTAATGCGTCGAATAATTTCGTAAGGAATATGAGGTACAACCTCGACACACTTACCTTTATAGTGCATTTTGCGTTCTTTTTCAATCACTTCTTGGTAAACGCTACCAGTTGTCATATAATTGTCTTGGCTTAATTGACATTCTAAAAATCGTTCATAATTTCCCATGTCTTGATCGCATTCAGTGCCATCTTTTAAAACAAAAACTTCACCATGCTCTGTGGGATTCATTGTGCCAGCGTCCACGTTAACATAGGGGTCGATTTTCATAGAAGTGACGCTAAAACCGCGGGCTTGTAAAATAGCGGCGATTGAAGAAGAAGTCACACCCTTCCCTACTCCCGACATGACACCACCGGTGACAAAAATATAGCGGGTATCCTTTTTGTGGTTAGCCATAAAAAATAAAGCAATAAAAATAAATTTACTCTTTTAACTATATATAAAAAATAAAAAACAATCCACCAAAAATCAAAATAAAAAGAAAAAAGAGCAAGAAAGGAGATATATTCGGTACATTCATCCACCAGAAATTAAGACAGTGGGCTTGATATTTATTGTTGTCATAAACGATTTCTTTGGTGAAGACAGAGCCTTTTTTTGTAGCGACTTCTTCCATTGGCGGGCTATAAATTATTTTATAAATCAAGGGTTTTCTAACGCGCAAAATTTTATTGGTAAGTAGCTGGTAATTGACAAAATAAGGGGCAAATTGAGGAATATATTGGTACTCTTGGCTAGCGAGAACGTTATAACCGGTGGCGTTATAAATTTCGTAGAAAGAATAAGGAAAGACATCGTAACGAACCAAAGTACCCAACAGTTGAAAAAAGAAACTAAAAGCTATAATAAGGCCGAAGACAATCTTTTTAATTTGTTTTCCATCTTTTTTTAAAGATTGCCAGTCTAGAGCAATCAGCGGTAAAAGTCCCACGGCACTTAGAGATAATAAATATCGCGGACCCCAAGTTTCATCGCTCCACCAATGAATTCGGGCAACAAAAAGAACAAGCGAAATTGTGTAAATTAAAACAAAAAACGCTTCCTTTTGATTCTTTTTATAAAATTGAGAAAAAAGAAGAACGGACAAAAGAAGAACGGGATTGTAAATAAAAAGACTTTTACCAAAGCTAAAAAGTAGCCCGTAAATTCCAAAAATAAAATTTTCTCCACCAAACAATTCATTACTTAATTTGTACGGACCGCTGAAACAACCACCGAAATTGTATTTATTGGCGATAAGATAAATCGGAGCAAGAAAAATTAAAGAGGAAAAAAACAGGAGAAAATAACGGAATAATTTTTTTAAAAATTTTTTAAAATCCTTTTCTTTGCGAGAACAAAAATAAATAAAAGACAAAAAAGCTAAGCCGGTTATTAAATAATAAGTTTTGGAAAAAAACAGGAGAAAATAAAAAAAGCCGGATAAAAACAAGTAGAGATTCGCTTTTTTATTTTCTACTAAAGCTATTTTTTTTCCAAATAAAAACAAAAAATAAATTGCGAATAAAACGAATAAAACGGCTGTCGGATCCATCCCGATAGTCGCGTAAGGGAAAGCCATAGTGCCAAAAGCATAAACAAGAGAAAGCCAAAAGGCTTGATGTTTTTTATTATAAAGATTAAAAATTAAAAACATAACAACCACCGAAAGCGCTGAAACAAAAGGGTTATAGAAAAGAGCAAAAATTTGAGAAATTTTGTCGTGTTCAATTTTCAAAAAACTATCAAGAATTTGCCCCGTCCAAATGAAAGGTGTTTCTAATAGAATTTGAAGATAACCGGAGCGAGCTGTTTTTAGCTCACCGGATTTTAAATTGGTGATTATTCGATTATAAGTTTCATCTTCGTATCCTTGAAAGCCGGGAAATTGAAAAAAAGTGTAAACGGCAAAAGAGAAAAAAAACAGAAAAAAAAGCAATTTAAATTTTTTTGGCATAGGATAGTTTTTATAAATTTCAAATTTTTGGTAGTTCTTTTTGAATTTTTCGGAGGAATTCTTTTTGGTTGATATTGATTGTTTGACCGGTATCGCGATGGCGAACGGCAAGATTGCCGGATTCTATTTCCTTATCGCCGATAACAATTACGTAGGGGATTTTTTCGCTGATAGCCTGGCGAATTTTCTTACCAACACTTTCGTTTTGATTATCTATTTCTACGCGAAAATTATTTTGGAGTAATTCTTGTTGCAATTTTTGACAATATTTCCAATGTTTTTCGCTAACGGTCACAATTTTTATTTGTACTGGTGAAAGCCAAAAAGGAAAATTACCCGCCAAATGTTCGGTTAATATGCCGATAAATCTTTCTATAGAGCCAAAAACGGCAGCGTGAATCATAACCGGAGTTTTCTTCTTACCATCTTTATCAGCATACTCCAACTTGAATTTTTGAGGCAGTTGAAAGTCTAGTTGAATAGTAGCCAACTGCCATTTTCGTCCCAGTGAATCTCGCATATCAACGTCGATTTTCGGACCGTAAAAAGCGCCATCTTTTTCTTTAAGTTGAAATCGAATTCCCTCTTCCGTTAAAGCTTCGGTCAAATTTTTTTCAGCTTTATCCCAAATTTTTTGTTGTCCCAAGAAATCGTCCGGTCTGGTGGAAAGATAAAATTCCGGTTTTAAGTCGAAGGTTTTATAATAATTTTTAACCATTTTTAAAGCGGTAATAATTTCTTGTTTAATCTGATTTTCTTTTAAGAAAATATGAGCGTCGTCCTGAGAGAGAGCTCTTAAACGAAAAAGTCCGTTTAATTCCCCGGATTTTTCGTTGCGAATAATGCGACCTATTTCAGTGTAACGAACGGGCAATTCTTTATAAGATTTTGGTTGTGTTTGATAAATTTGGATATTAAAAGGGCAATCCATTGGTTTTAAACAGTAAGTTTCTTTTTCGTAATCAAAATGAAACATACTATCTTTATAATGATCCCAGTGACCGGATTTAATCCAAAGACTACTCTTAGCCAATTGAGGTGTTTGAATTTCTTGATAGCCGTTTTGGTGGCGCAAACTTTTGCCGTATTTTTCCAGTTCGTTCCAAATAATCATGCCTTTGGGATGCCAATAGGCTGAACCGAGAGCTTCTTTGTGAAAACTGAAAAGATCAAGTTCGCGGCCGATTTTTTTGTGATCTCTTTTTTTAGCTTCTTCTTTCAAACTTAAAAATTTTTGAAGTTCTTTTTGGCTCTTAAAAGCCAAGCCGGAAATGCGGGTTAACATCGGATTTTTTTCATCGCCTTGCCAATAGGCGCCGGCCGTTTTCTCTAGCAAAAAGCCGATTTTTTGAAGTTCTTGCGTATTCTTAACGAGCGGACCCCGACAAAGATCTTCAAAATCGCCAAGTTGAAAGTGAGTGACTAAAATATCTTCTTTGACTTTAATTCTTTCATCTTTGCTAATTTTCTCCAAGACTATTTTGTCCAATAATTCTAATTTATACGGTTGATTTTTTGCTTTAAAAAACTCAAAAGATTCCAACCAGGGCATTGTTTTTTTTTGAAAATGGATTTTTTCTTGGATAATTTTTTCCATTACTTTTTGAATCTTTGGCAGATCGGATTCAGTGAGGGATGTTGATAGTTCTAAGTCGTAATAAAAACCATTTTCAACGGCTGGGCCAGTTCCAAATTTAACATCGGAGCCGTAAATTCTTTGAACGGCTAAGGCTAAAACGTGAGAAAGAGAGTGGCGAAGAGTTTCGATGGGAGTAGACATAGAATATGGGTTAAAAATATAAGTATGAAACAAAATTTTCAATCAGAGTATCTTGTATTGTAGGAACGGTAGCATCTCTACGTTCGAATTTACTTAGTAATATCGCCATTTGCTGGTGATTAAAATAATGCCGATAGCAATAAGAACCACAACCACATCTTTAGCCAGCCTGCGATTTTTTTCTTCTTTAGTTAGAAAAAACTGGGTAGTGGTGAAAAAAAGATAGTAAGTGGCGAAAAGAATAGTAGCGCTGGATCGATAACGAAAAGGAAAAAAAAGCAAACCCCAAGCAATCTCACTAGTCATAAGAGCGATAATCAAACTGGAAATGTTGATGTCGTTTTTGGTTATCTCATTTCTTTTAATGGATAGAAAAAGTGAATGGACAAGAGTATCTCTAGAAACAATAAAACAAATTAGAGCGGAAAGAACAATCATTAACCAATCAGGAAAAACTTGTTCGGAAAAATTAATGAAACTGGCAAAAAGTAAGTTGGAAAGGACAAAAAAAATGGAGAAGTTAACCCCACTCAAAATAGAGAGGGCGATTTTGTTAGCCGGATTATCGTTGAGGCGACCTTTGACCAAGAGGGCTAAATAAAAAAGTAAAGAAAGAAGAATAATAGCGAAATAACGCAAGCTGGGAGTTCCCATTAAGGATAAAACCGGTAGACTGGCCAGAACCAAAAGAAGAGGTAATAGAGTATTGGAAAATTTGCCGACTGCTTTTTTAGTAAAAATAAAAATAATAAAAATATTTAACAAAATGATCCACCACCAATCAAGTAAATTAGCGAAAAAATAAAGGACAAAGAAGATTAGTTCAACAAAAAAAATAGTAGCAATAAAGGGAAAAAAGCGGAAGAACATGAATATATATTAAATTGAAAATTTATTTCATTTCTTTATTATAATATCACAAAAAAGAAAAAGCCAATTGGGTTAAAATACTGATGAGCATATTACAATACGCCTATATAGAGATAGATTATTTGAGCCATTCTTTGTCGCGTAGTTTTCGATGGTAAGAGATAGCAAAGCGGTGAGCTTCGTTGCGAATTTTTTCAATTAATTTTAAATCGAACGGAAAAATATTTTTGTGTGCAGATTTGTCGAATTTATTTTGGTCAAAATATAAATCCAATTTTTTACGAGTTGGACCTTTGGCTACGGCTAAGATCAAAATATTTTCTAATTTTATTTTTTTAAGTAACTCGGCAGCCATATTAAAATGTCCCTTACCTCCGTCTAGAACTATTAAATCGGGATGCGGCCAGTTATGATTAAACCTTCTCGCTAAAATTTCTTGCATCATAGCAATGTCATCAATACCCTTAATATTTTTGATTTTAAATTTACGGTAGTCAGATTTTTTAGGTTCGTTCTTCTCAAAAACAACCATTGATCCCACAGCGTAGGCGCCGGAGATATTGGAAATGTCGTAACATTCGATGCGATGTTGCCATTGTAGAGACGCCCTATAGGGCGTCTCTACAATGGCAACATCATTGATAAAATCGTCCGATAATAATGCTACATCTCGGATGTGTTGTAGGGCAAAAATTTGATTGCGAATTTTTTGAGCTTTTTCGTACGCTTTTTTTTGGGAAAATTCTTGCATTTCTTTTTCTAATTTTTTGAGTAAACTATTTTTTTTGCCTCGTAAAATCATTTCAATATTGCGGATATTTTTTTTATAATCTGCAGGACTAATTTGGCCGGCGTAAGGTCCGGGGCAATAACCAAGTTGAAAATCAAGGCAACCTTTTTCCGTTTTTTGTTGACCGGAATGAAAAGGAAATATTTTTTTTAAAATTCGGAGAGCCACGGAAATTTGTTTCCGAGAAGTATAAGGACCGTAAATTTTAGGCGTTGAATATTTTTTCAAATCAGTTTTTCTAACAATTATTATTCTCGGAAATTTGTCTTTTTTGGTGATCAAAAGATACGAAAAACTTTTGTCATCCTTAGCTTTAATATTATATTTCGGCTGATTTTTTTTGATTAAGTTAGCTTCCAAAATTAGAGCCTCAAGTGTATTTTGAGTCGATTGAATTTTAATTTTGGCAATTTGAGAAACCAGTTGTTCGGTTTTATTATCGTGAGCACCAGTAAAATAAGATCCGACGCGATTGCGAAGAGAAGTGGCTTTACCAATATAAATAAGTCTATTCTGGCTGTCATAAAACTTATAGATACCCGGTGATTTAGGCAGAGAGGAGACAGTTTTTTTGAGATTGAGATGCATTATTTCAGTTTATTTTTATTTGTTCAAAAGTTTCTTTAAAAACTGGCCGGTGTAGCTTCTGGTATTTCTAGCCACTTCTTCCGGTGTACCGGTAGCTACAATTCGTCCTCCCTCTTCTCCACCCTCCGGACCAAGATCAATAAGGTAGTCAGCCGTTTTAATTACGTCCAAATTATGCTCAATA
Source organism: bacterium (assembly GCA_021779255.1). Taxonomy (GTDB): domain Bacteria; phylum Patescibacteriota; class Minisyncoccia; order CAIUEV01; family CAIUEV01; genus JAJYBC01. The sequence continues at coordinate 32,365 of JAJYBC010000001.1, forward strand.
ACAATGACAGTATTGCCAGCGTTGACTAAACGATTAAGCACGTCCAAAAGTTTTTTTATATCATCAAAATGAAGACCGGTGGTTGGTTCGTCTAGGATATAGAGAGTATCGCCTCGGCCACGTCGGCTTAATTCGGAAGCTAATTTTATTCTTTGGGCTTCACCGCCTGACAAAGTGGTGGCGGATTGGCCTAGACTAATATAACCCAAACCAACTTCTTCCAAAACTTTTAGAGGCTCAAAAATTTCCGGAAAATTTTGAAAAAAATCTTTGGCTTCACTAACTGTCATAGCTAAAACTTCGGCAATATTTTTACCTTTAAATTTGATGTTTAAAGTTTCACTATTAAATCTTTTACCGCCACAAACATCGCAAGGTAAATAAACGTCAGGCATAAATTGCATTTCTATTTTGAGAAAACCTTCTCCTCGACAGTTATCGCAACGACCGCCTCTAACGTTAAAAGAAAATCGACCAAGTGAATAGCCGCGAGCTTTTGCTTCTTTACTGCTGGCAAAAAGTTTACGAATAGCCGTAAAAAAGCCGGTGTACGTGGCGGGATTGGATCGAGGAGTACGACCAATTGGAGATTGATCAATCATAATAACTTTTTTTAGATTCTCGACGCCCATGATTTCTTGATAATGACCTGGTCTTTCCAAAGAGCGCATAATTTTGGCCGACAAAGCTTTATATAAAATTTCTTCAACCAGAGTTGATTTCCCGCTACCACTAACGCCGGTGACACAAGTCAAAACTTTCAAAGGAAAACCAACAGAAAGATGGCGCAAATTATTTTCAGAGGCTCCTTTGATGGTAATTATTTTTTTATTCTTAATATTGCGACGAAATTTGGGAATCTCAATAGAAATTTCGTGACGTAAATATTGGGCGGTAATGGATTTTTTGTTTTTGAGAATTTCTTTTAGGCTTCCTTCGGCGATAACTTCCCCGCCTAGTTTTCCAGCTCCTGGGCCGATATCAACAATATGATCGGCCGATAAAATAGTTTCTTCGTCGTGTTCAATAACTATTAAAGTATTGCCAAGCGAGCGTAGCTGGTGCAGAGTATTTAGTAATTTGCTGTTATCGCGAGCATGCAAACCAATGGAAGGCTCATCTAAAACATAAAGAACACCAACCAGTTGAGAACCGATTTGAGAGGCTAGACGGATTCTTTGCGATTCTCCACCCGCCAAAGTATTGGCTGAACGGTTAAGAGTTAAATAAGAAAGACCGACGTTATTTAAAAAACCAAGACGATTTTTTATCTCCTTAATAATTTTATCGGCGATTATTTTTTCTTTGTCAGTGAGCGTTATTTTTTCAAAAAATTTTAAAGATTGGTCAATACTTTGATTGGAAATTTCGTAAATATTTTTTTCGTGAACTGTCACCAGCAGAGCTTCTTTCTTGTAGCGAGAGCCACCACAGATTGAACAAGGTTTTTGAGACATATATTTTTCAATATCTTGGCGCACGGCGTCTGATTGAGTTTTAAAATAACGATCTTCCAGAAAGCCGATAATTCCCCGCCATTGTAAATTAAAATTCCAAGAAGAGCCGGTTTTGGAATGAAATTTAACCAAAAGCTTATCGGTTGGGTTGTTGCCATAGAAAAGAAGTTTTTTTTGATAAGCGGGTAAGTCGTTTATTCGAGCATTTTCCGGAATATTATAAAATTGAGTGACGGCTCGCAAAATTGTTCCTTGATAATTATTTTTTTTATAACTCCAAGGCATAATGCCTCCCTCGGCAATAGTTTTACTTTGGTCAGGAATAAGCAAGCGCAAATCAATTTCTTTTTTGAGGCCCAGACCTTCACAGGCACTGCAGGCGCCGAAAGGACTATTAAAAGAAAAAAGACGGGGCTCTAGTTCGGGAAATTCAATCTCGTGAATAGGACAAGCTAAATTTTGATTATAAATTTGTTCCTGTTTCTGACTCTTGATTTTAAGTAAACCACCCGATAATTTTAAGGCCATTTCTACCTCTTCAAATAAACGGGAAAGATTGTCTTCCTCAATTTTAAACTCATCGATTAGGATATCGATTCGATGTTTTTTATAGCGAGCCAGTTTGATTTTAGCAATTTCGCTTTTTTCTTCCAGAAAATAAAATTTGTTATCTATGTAAATTTGACGAAAACCGCGATCCCACATTTCTTCGAGCAAAGTAGAATACTCGCCTTTGCGCGATCGAACAACGGGCGAAATAATTTTAATTTTTTGTCCACTGCCTAAATCTAAAATTCTTTCAATAATTTCGTCGAGAGATAATTGTTTGATTTCTCGACCGCAAATGGGACAGTGAGGAATGCCGATTTTGGCGTAAAGCAAGCGTAAATAATCGTTAATTTCCGTCACTGTGCCAACAGTCGAGCGAGGGTTGTGGGAAGTCGATTTTTGATCAATGGAAATAGTGGGACTCAGTCCTTCGATATAGTCAACGTCCGGTTTGTCCATCTTGCCTAAAAATTGGCGAGCATAGCTCGATAAACTCTCTAGGTACCTTCGCTGACCCTCGGCAAAGATAGTGTCAAAGGCTAAAGTTGACTTGCCGGAACCGCTTAGTCCGGTAAAAACGATAAATTTATCTCGCGGTAAAACGAGATCAATATTTTTGAGATTATGCTCTCTGGCACCTTTTACAACAATATTCTGCATAACAATGTCTTTTTTTATTCTACTTAATAATTTTCCCAATAGCCTTCATAAATTCTTCAAAGTCTCCCAAATTATTTTTCGAATAATCAAATATTAACTCGTTATCAGCTTCCCAGTATTGATGAATGAGTTTATTCCTGAATCTGGCCATTTCCTTGAGTCTCTTGGCCAGCTTCTTACTAATTGATTTTTCTTTTTCTAAAACTTCAAAACACTCTCCAAAAGAAGAAACGCCCTTATTATATTTTTTGGCAGCGACGTGGGCGCAAACACTGCCAGTTGCTTCGACAGCTTGAATTAAATAATATTTAACGGCGGCCATATTTTCTTTTTTTGCCCAAAAATCCTTTTTGGGCACACTCGTTAATCTTTTAATTTCTGACAAGGATTCGTTAATTTCGGAAAATCTTTTTTTAATTTTAGCTTTTTCTAGATTCATTTTGTGAAAATTATTGATAAGAAAGTTCTCCTAGTGACTGTAGAGAGATAAGTTCATTTTTCAAAGATTCTAAGGAAGTTTTTTCTATCATTTCAGATAATAAATTTTTATCTCCGGTAAACAATAATTTTCCTTGAGAAAAAACATTAGAAAAAAAGTAGTTAGGTGAAAAATTTAAAATCCGAGTGTCGATTTTATCGAAAGAAATCTTGATTTCTTTACTAATTTTGTCGGCAATTTTTGCTTCTAATTTTATTAGATCATTTTTGTTGATAGAGCCAGGGGGGGTGATATAGACAGCAACGTCTATATCACGTGGATTAGAAGAATAGAGAAAAGATCCGAAAATGTAAGCAAACAAAACTTCGTCTTCTTGTTCGAGGATTTTTTTGATTTTAGAACAAATTTCATCTTTTTCTTTGGAAGAAAAGGATAAAAATTCTTTTGAATAACTCATAATTTTTGATTAATATTGCCCTGTTCAAAATGGTAGAGTAAAAATTTGAATAATTCAATCAAATTATGTTTTATGCCAAAAAAAATCCCCCGCTATAATATAGTCGAGGGTAATGTTGAGAAAAAAATTGAAGAAAATAATTTTAGGCGTTATCGATAGCCTGTAATTTTTTTGACGACTTTGGGCACAAGAAGTAAATGTTATCATCCGGTGTTATTTTGCAAAGACCGAATAGATCTTCGACAGAAAGGTGAGAAATTTCCCAATCAGTTTTTTTGGAATCGTATTGTATTATCGGGATATATCTGTTTACGCACAAACCAATCGGACCATAATATTGAGCCATTGGATAATATTGAAAAAATTCTCCCCAAATAGTTCCCGGGAAAACTATGGTTGGTCTAGTCTCTCGCCAGCCGATAGGAAAACTTTTTCTTTGCTCCAATAGACAACGAGCGTGTCGTTCTCCCAAGTTAGCGTCCAATTCTCGAGCTCTTTGGAAAATAAGACTTCTTCGATCAAGACTGATTCCGAACTTTTTTTTCATTTTCTTCTCTATTTTTACAAACCAGAGCAAATCTACTTTTACCAACTTTGTTTTACTTGGCTTTTTTAAAGCTAGACCCAAGTCTAAATTTAGCTGTGCGGCATTAGCTGTCATTTCTCGATAAAAGTCTTCTTCTTTTTTTTTAAAGATAGGAATTAAATTTAGCTCCGAGACAGAGATAGTTGAGGGTTCGGTTGTGTCGTTAAGAATTTTCCAGCCATTTTTATCTTTGAATTGCAAAGATGGCGAAGGTAACGGTTCGGTGGAAATTCTAAATCTTTTTGCTCTGGTTTTGGAATGAACAGCACTCATTTTAAAATCCTCCTTTTCTCGTGACAAAAATATTTGCGACAAAAAGCAGACATTGTAAAGATCTTTTGTTCTTCCCTTTTCTCACGGTTTATCCTAAATGTCAACAGATTTTATTTTGCTCATAAAGCTCGCTGTGCGTTCCAATGGCCATGAAAATTATTTCGTCATTCCCTTTCTCCACGTAAAGAGCTCTGACGTCGCCGGTGATATTAATACTGTGGAGACCTTGTAGCCTACCAACAAGAATATGATTATGTAGCAACGGAAAATTTTTATTGATAGAAAAAATTGCCACTCTCGCTCGAAATTTAGTTTGAATCCCGAGCGGACATTTTCTAAGATTCTTAATAAATTTTTTGCTATAACTTATTATCACTAAAGAAGTTTATTTATTATTTGCTCTGATGACTTTTTCATCCAAAAATCTTAAAGATTCTTCTACACTACTAAATTTATGGTAATCTCCCTGTGCAATTTCTTTCTCCGACTCTTTTAGCATATCGAGCAAATATTTTGTCGGTTCTTCATACTGAGAGGAGAAAAAAACCGTTTCTGTTTCGACAAAATGGCGAAGGTAGGCATTGAGTAAACTACTCAGGCTGAAACCCAAATTCTTGGCGATTTTTTGGGCTTTCTTTTTGATTTTGAGATCGGTTTTGATACTGATTAAAGCGGAGTTCATTTTTTTAAATTAAATTATTTATACATACAAAGTACATACAATGTATACACTTGTCAAATTTTAGAATTTTAAACTATAAAGAAATTTTATTTTTGATTTTGCGTAATTCTCCGATTTCGTCGCGAATAATGGCGGCTTTTTCGAACTCTAAATTGCGGGCGGCTTCTTTCATCTCTTTCTCCCTTTGTTTTAAGTAGCCATTTAAATCTTCCAATTTTTCCAGTTCAATAAAATCTCGCGAAACAGTCGGCTTAATCTCGTGATCGATAATAGATTCGATTTTTTTACGAATTGTTCGAGGAGTAATATGGTTTTTTTGGTTGTAAGCTACTTGGATTCGGCGGCGACGATTTGTTTCGGAAATAGCTTTTTCCATAGAGCCAGTAATATTGTCGGCGTACAAAATAACTTTGCCTAAAACATTGCGGGCAGCGCGACCGATGGTTTGAATGAGTGAAGTTTCGCTACGTAAAAACCCTTCTTTATCGGCGTCTAAAATGGCTACTAATATAACTTCCGGTAGATCCAAACCTTCTCGCAACAAATTAACTCCTACTAAAACATCAAACTCGCCGCGACGCAGATCTTCCAGAATTTTAATACGATCGAGAGTATCAACGTCGGAATGTAAATAACGAGTTTTAATTTTTTGTTCCGTTAAAAAATCCGATAAATCCTCGGCCATTTTTTTGGTTAAAGCGGTAATCAGCACCCTGCCCTTTCGTCGAAGAACTTCTTTAATTTCTTCTATCAAATCTTGAATTTGATTTTTAGCCGGTTTGATAATCAACTCTGGGTCGACAAGCCCTGTCGGTCGAATAATTTGTTCCACAGTTTGAGTCGATTTCTCTTTTTCGTATTGGCTGGGGGTGGCGGAAGTAAAAATAACTTGATTAATTTTAGCTTCGAATTCTGTGAATTTAAGTGGTCTATTATCAAGAGCGCTGGGCAGACGAAAACCGTTTTGGATTAAAGATTTTTTGCGAGCATGGTCGCCACTCCACATGGCGCCGATTTGTGGCACAGTGACGTGTGATTCATCAATGATCATCAGAAAATCTTTGGGAAAATAGTCAATAAGGGTGTACGGCGCTTCACCGGCTTTTCGACCGCTTAGATAACGAGAGTAGTTTTCAATGCCATTACAATAACCGATTTCCTTCATCATCTCTAAATCTTGACGAGTGCGACGTTCAATTCTCTGAGCTTCTAAAAGTTTTTTCCTTTGCGTAAAATATTTCACGCGCTTATTCAATTCCTGTTCAATTTTTAGAAAAGATTGAGTCATAATTGTTTCGGACACCACGAAATGTTTAGTTGGGTAGAGATAAAAATTTTCTAATTCATTTAATCTTTTACCCGTCAGATTATCATATTCGCCAATTTTATTTATTTTGCCACCTTTAATTTCAATCCGATTGATAGTTTCTCGAGAAGGCGAAATAATCTCAAGAGTTTCTCCGCGGATTCGAAACTTGCCCCGAGCTAGAAATTCAGATCGTTCAAAATGGAGCTCGATTAATTTTTGGATAATTTCTTCGCGATTAATTTTATCGCCAACTTGAAATTTTAGAGAAATATCTTTGTAGAAGTCCGGTGAACCTAAACCGTAAATACAAGAAACTGAGGCAACAATGATAACATCCTTTCTGGAAAGTAGAGCTGACGTGGAGGCGTGGCGCAGACGATCAATTTCTTCATTAATTTGGACTTCTTTTTCAATGTAAGTATCGGTGCCGGTAATGTAAGCTTCCGGCTGGTAATAATCATAGTAAGAAACAAAATATTCGACAGCGTTTTTGGGGAAAAAAGCGCGGAATTCTTGAGTGAGTTGAGCGGCGAGAGTTTTATTATGAGCGATAACTAGTGTCGGTTTTTGTATTTTTTCGATAACCTTGGCCATTGTAAAAGTTTTACCGGAACCGGTGACACCGAGAAGAGTTTGGAATTTTTGTTGTTGATTTAAACCGGAGACTAATTTATCAATAGCTTTGGGTTGATCGCCGGCGGGTGTGAATTTAGAGGAAGTTTGAAACATGGAGGGTAAATTTTCGTTTTATCTTCTGCACAATCTTTATAATTTCTTTTTTAGGTAGTTTAGCATAAAAATAAAAAGCCCGATCGATGATCAGGCTATGGTTTGAAAACAAATTACGAAGGTAATTTTGTTAGCGGATGTCTATGCGCATGCCGATATCGGCAGTGGCGCTGGCCATGATAAAGAAAAGATTGTTTTGGCGATGAAAGTATTCCATCTCTAGCTCGTAAGTATCTTCCCAAGAGGTGAGAACTCCGTCCTCGTGAAAATATTTTTGACGATGAATCTCTTCATCTTCCTCGAAAGCCTCAATTCCTTTAGTCACGAAATCATTTTTTTTAGACATAGCTACTCCCTTCGTATTCTAAAACAAAAACATAGTAACAAGGTTGATTATCGCATAGATAAACAAATTGTCAAGATGAGTGTCGCATAATAAGGAGGTGACGACAGTGGAGAAATATTTTAACACAAAAAACAAAACAAACACTAACAAAATAGTAGTGACGCCATAGATGATATAGTACTTTGTCGGATATTTCTATTTACTTCTTTTCCAGTTTAGGAGGCATAAGAAGCATATAAATAGCCGAAACGCCAACTAATAAATAAATAATTCTCGACAAAGTGGTTCCTTCTCCAAAAATATTAGCAACGAGGTCAAGCTTAATCAATCCAACGAGACCCCAATTTAGGCCACCAATAATTAGGAGAATAAAAGCAATCCAACTAATTTCGTCTTTTTTGGCTTTTTCCTTGTTATTTTCATCCATGGTTGTCACCCCCTTTCATAAGATATTTATTTGTGAATAAATTACCAATTTTCGCAAATTATCTCAAAATAGGCTTGTGGATGTGCGCAGGCGGGACATTCGTTGGGAGCTTCGATTCCTTCTTGAATAAAACCGCAATTTCGACAACGCCAAGTGGCAGGAGCATTTTTTTGAAAGACTTTTTTCTCTTCAATATTTTTCATTAAAGCCAGATATCTTTTTTCGTGACCGACTTCCGCTTGGGCGATGCGACGAAAAATTTCAGCAACGATCGGCATATTTTCTTGTTCGGCGATTTTAGCAAATTCCGGATACATTTGAGTGTGTTCATAATTTTCTCCCGCGGCTGAAGCTCTAAGATTTTCAAGGGTCGTTCCAATAATTCCGGCGGGAAAATCGGCTTGAATTTCCACTTCCCCTCCTTCTAAAAGTTTGAATAATCTTTTAGCGTGTTCTTTCTCATTGTCAGCTGTTTCGAGAAAAATAGCTGAAATTTGTTCATACCCCTCTTTTTTGGCGACGGAGGCAAAAAAAGTGTAACGATTACGCGCTTGTGATTCCCCCGCAAAAGCGGTGAGAATATTTTTTTCGGTTTGAGTGTTTTTAAGAGACATATTAGTAAATTATTTTTAGTACCAATAAACATATTAATAATTTCTAATTCAATTAAGATCTAATTTGAATATTAAATATTAAATCTTAATTTTTTTTGATTTGGTCTTAGAAATTTTATTAGGTGAACCTGCCTACCGGCAGGCAGGTTAGAAATTTATCTTACTATATTTCCACCAACTTCGTTCTCACTGCATATAGCGCATCTAATTTTTTAGCCAAAACCTTCTTATCCCCAGAAGTGCCTACTAACTCTAAAATAATTAAGCCTTCGTCGGAGCAAACATCCCCTACTCCGTCGTGAATGCCAAGGCGAGTCTTGATGCAACAACCGCTCGCCGTTAAGATTTTTTGAATTTCAACAGCAACATCGCGACGTTTACCGACTGCAATAATCAAAATACTTTTTTTCATAAATTTGATGAAGACTAAAATTGGCTTTTAGGTTCTTCAGGAGAAGACATCTCGCCGGAAATTGTAGGCTCTTCAATAGCGACTTCAGCAACTGGTGTAGTGGAAACTGGTGTTTCGGCGGCCATCGTCTCGACGACCGGTGTTGCAGCCATCGTTCCTTCTTCGATTTCCAATTGCATCGGTTGTCCGCAGCAAACCAACTCCCCAGCTCCGTTTTGAACTACTTTAACAACGTTGCCACAGACATTGCAACGGTAAACTTGGTCTTTCTCAGTCATTTTTTTATTTTAAAATTTAAATTATTTTACATATTCATAATAACATATGTTTTTGAAAAAGTTTAATTGGTCGGGGTACTGGGACTTGAACCCAGAATCTCCTGCTCCCAAAGCAGGCGCCTTAGCCAATTAGGCCATACCCCGATTTCTGAGCCGTTGGGCGGACTTGAACCGCCGACCTACTCCTTACCATGGAGTTGCTCTACCAACTGAGCTACAACGGCGAAAGAAAACTACTATTATAAATAACGGCTTTTTTTAGAAATTACAATATTTAAGAAAATTCAACTTGATAATTTTAGTTTTATTTTTTTATTTTTATGTTAGTATGCTTAATATAACAAAAATTGCTAGTCAGATATTATGCAAAACAAAAACATCCTTGAAATTTTAAAGTGGCCGTTGTCTCTTATCGTTATTTTTCTCACACTGGGTGGTCTGGGAAGTTGGTTTATTTTTTGGAAAGTGGACAAAGAAGAAGAAAAGTTGGATTTGGCTAAAGAAAATTATCGATTAACGGCGTTACAAATCCGATCAATAGACGAAATAAAAAAAAATCATGACAGCAGTCAGTATTTAAAAACAGAATTGGATAAAATGACTCTCAATCAAGCCAACACTCTTGACTTAATTGAGGAATTGGAAAAAGTGGCCGTTTCTTTAGGCTTAACTTTAAAAACCAGCGTGGGAGAAAACCCTAATTCTTCGTCGGGTAATATTAAAAACCTTCAAGACAAAACAGTTAAAGCGGGATCAAACCAAGATTCTAACAAAAAAAATGAAGATCAAGTCTGGCTTGATCTAGAGACAGAAGGTCGTTTTAATGACATTCGAAAATTCGTTTTCTATTTGGAAAATTCACAGAAATTAGTTTTAATTGCCAGCCTAAGCTTATCTCAAGGTCAAGTTTTATTGCCGGAAGAAGTTTTTAAGGATCCAACAAATAATTTTTCAAATGAAGATTTAAAAGTGGAAATTTTGATAACTAACCAGTTTAATTAATTCTTTTATGTTATTTTTTAATCAAACGAGAAGTTGCGCTCCCAAAATGGCTTTTTTAGTGTTTGTGGCTATTTTGCTTCTAGCTTTTTGGGGTATTTTTTATTTCGGAATTCGTTTTTTGAATGTAGGTTCTTCTCTTTCAGAAATAAATTCTAACGATCAAAATCAGAAAGTTATTTTAGAAATTGACAAGGGCGGAGAAATTACTAAAATGATTCAAATAAGAGCAGAAAATAGGAAGAAATTGGGAGAATGAATTAAATTTATATTTTTTTATGCTTTTATCTATTATCATCCCTGTTTTTTTTGGTGAAGAAATTTTTGAAAAATGTTTGGAAACTTTAACTAAAAGCGCTAAAGGTGTTATTGGTCGTGATTGGGAAATTCTCGTTTTAAATAACGGTTTTGAGCCAAAACGTTTTCAAGAATTGAAAGAAACTTATTCGCAAATAAAATTTTTTAACAAAGGAGAAAATTTAGGTTTTGCCAAGGGAAACAACTTTCTCTGGCGAAAAAGTCGAGGCAAATATGTTTTAATGATCAATCAAGATGTCTTTATTACTAAAAAAAATATTGAAAAACTAACTTGGTTTTTAGAAAAAAATTCAAAATATGCTTGTGTTGCTCCCAAGTTAATTTTAGAAAACGGTGAGGCTCAGTTTTCTTGTCGTCCTTTTCCCACCGGTTTTTGGTTTTTAATTGCAGATTTTTTTAATCGAGGCCAAAAATATCGTCGTTTTTATTCTCCATTCAAAAGTCAAGAAGTGGAACAACCGATGGCCAGCTGTTTACTTTGGCGTCGAAAAAATTTAAAAAAATTAAAAGGTTTCGATGAACATCCCCATTTTTTTCTCTATTTTAACGATGTGGATTTAAGCTATCGTTTGAGTCAAATGAAAGGTCGGAGTTACTTTTTAACTTCAGCCGAAGCGACTCATTTGCACGGACAGAGCGCCCTATTGTTAAAAGAATTGAAGCGACTTTCTCTTTGGTATAAAGGGCTTGGTCGTTTTTGGTTTAAAATGAACGATCATTTTTTTTGGGCTTATTTTCGTTCTTTCTGGGTGACTTTCTTGTTAAGTCTGATTAAAACTGGTCAATTTTTGGTTAGTAAATTTTTTTTGCTCAAATCAAAAAAAAGAAATAAGGTGAAAGAGTAAGAAATTAAAAAAGCCCTTCACATTTTTGGAAACATGAAACTGTAGACAATCTTCTCATCTCTTTGGATGGGAGGGAAGAGTTCCCGAGGAATATTCCAGTCGCGCCAAAATATCCTTAAATTCTAGGAACCCTCCCGAGGCAACTTTTTATAAGAGGCATCGCCCCATCGTCTACAGATTCTTGTTCCCCTTTGTGAGGGCTTTTGTGCTTTTTTATTCGAACGAATAATTAAAGCACTAGTTTAAATTTTGTCAAGTGAAAACAAATTTTTTGGGTCTTGATTTTGGTCAAAAAAGAGTGGGTGTGGCTATTGCTTTGGAAGGTATTTTGGCCTCCAGTATAGCTATTTTGGAGAATGATAAAAAATTTTGGTTAAAACTTAGTAAACTGGTAGAGGAAGAAAAAATCAAAGTTATTGTAGTTGGCTGGCCACTTTCTCTGGATGGGTCTTTCTCCTCTCAAACTCAAAAAACCGCGGAATTTATGGATGTTCTCACTCAAAAATTTCCGAAAGTGAAGATTGAAAAACAGGATGAAAGGATGAGCTCTATAGAGGCGCGAAAAAATTTGTCTTCTTCCTCTCCCCTACCCTTTATTGACGCTGAGTCGGCTCGGATAATTTTACAATCTTATCTGGACAGTCGAAAAGAGTAGAAGTTTTGAGATGTTTATCGAGGGGGGGCGTATGTAATACGCTCGTACAATTTATAATACGTTTGTATTGAAATTTATTTTTTGCCTTTTTTTATTTTTTTATCTAAAATGAAATTAGGCTAATTTTGGTTAATTAAAAAGGAAGAAATTTTTAAAGCTCTGTGCCTCGGAGAGAGGAGCAGAGTTTTTTACACTCTAACTATAAATGTTCTTTTTAATAAATAGCGAATTAAAAATAACAAAAAAATCCTAAATCAAGCAATGTTAATAAAGAGTAAAAAGACAATAAATATATAATTAACAACCTCTATGTCAGAAAATCCAAAAACAGAAACTCAAACAAAACAGTCGCCACTCAAATTGGATTTAGGTACTGATGTAACGGACAAGGCTTTGTTTGTGCGAACCAGTGAAGATGAAATCGAAAAATGGAACGTCAAGAGAATTTCGGAAAGCATTGTCAAGGAAACGGGGATTAGTCAAAGAATCGCGACGGAAATTGCCCAAGAAGTAGAAAAGCAAATTTTTGAAGGCAAGATTAAGGCCATTACCGCCCGCTTAATTCGTGAATTGGTTTTGGGTCAATTGTTGGAAATGGGATTGGAAGAGGCGCACAAAAGATATAGTCGTTTGGGCTTTCCAATTTATGACGTGCAACAAATTATTGAAAACGAGACTAACAAAGATAACGCCAATGTTCCCCATGGTCCGGAGGCAACTAATCTAACTTTGGCCGAAGGTATTAAAAAAGAGTACGCGCTTTTGCGGATTTTTTCTCAAGATGTGAGTGACGCTCACGCCAGAGGTGATATTCATTTACACGACTTAGGTATGATTGATCGGCCGTATTGTTCCGGCCAATCATTGGAATATATTAAAAAATATGGTCTTGACCTCACCTCTTCCCTTTCTCAAGCTAGGCCAGCGAAACACGCGGAAGTTCTAATAGCTCATTTGATAAAATTATCCGCCGCTTTGCAATGCCATTTTTCAGGGGCTATCGGCTGGGATGCTATTAATGTTTTTTTAGCCTCTTATTTAGTTGGTCGCAACGAAAAAGAAATCAAACAGCTGGCTCAAATTTTGATTTACGAGTTTTCTCAGCAAGCGGTGGCCAGAGGCGGGCAAGCAATTTTTTCCGATATTAACTTGTATTGGGAAATCCCCCGTCATTTTCAGGACGTGCCCGCTATCGGACCGGGTGGAGAATACACCGGAAAAACTTACAAAGAGTATATTAAAGAATCCCAGATGTTTATTAAAGGTCTTTTTGAAGTTTATTTGGAGGGAGATGCTTCGGGACGTCCCTTCTTTTTCCCAAAACCTTTAATGCATATTACGGAAGATTTTTTCAAGACTCCCGGTCACGAAGAATTTCTGAGATTTATTTCTCAGGTGGCGGCTGAAAAAGGCAATACTTATTTTGTCTTTGATCGTCGTAATGAAGCTAAAATTTCTGAATGCTGTCGTTTATCTTTTAAATTAGAGAGAAGCGATATTGAAGATGCCAAGAAGCCTTGGAAGATGAGGTATTCGGCTTTGCAAAATATTTCTTTAAATTTACCCAGAGTTGCCTATAAAGCTGGAGGTAATGATGAAGTTTTTTTTGCGGAATTAAAAAATTTGATGAATATTATTGTTAAAGGTCATCGCCAAAAAAGAATTTTTTTGGAACATTTGTTGGCCAAAGGAACTAACGGACCACTCGGGCTTTTGTCCATTAAAAAGCCGGATGATGAGCACCCGTACCTCCGATTGCATCGAGTGACTAATCTCGTCGGCTTAGTTGGATTAAACGAAGCTGTTCAGTATCACATCGGTGAGGAACTTCATCAGTCGAGGAGAGCTTTAAAATTTGGTTTAAGAGTTGTTGCCGAACTTAAAATTTTGTGTGAAAAATTATCAGAACGATACGGTCTGCGTTTGGTCTTGGAGCAAACTCCCGCCGAGACGACCGCTTATCGATTTGCCAAATTGGATTTGAATTGGTTCGAGAGAGGAGCTCATCGCGTAGTTAAAGGAAATTCGAGCAATGGAGAGGTTTATTATACCAATTCAACTCAGATTAACATTGGGTCAAATTTCGATCCACTGGAAAGAATTCGATTGGAAGGTTTGTTTCACCCGATGATTGATGCGGGAGCCCTAACACATATTTGGTTGGGTGAATCTAAACCGCCGGCCGAGGGCATTGCTAATTTAGTGGAAAAAAGTTTTCGTTTGACCGAAGTGGCGCAAGTGGCTTTTTCACCCGATTTTGTTTATTGTGATGATTGCGGATTTATTAAAAGAGGAATTTTAGACTCAGATAATTAAGTCATTTTTTCAATGTAATGGGAGCTTACAATCCTCAAAAAATCGAACCGAAATGGCAAAAATTTTGGGAGAAGAATAGACAACTTTGCGAAGTTGAGGAAAAAAGTAAAAAACCCAAATTTTATTGTCTCTCAATGTTTCCTTACCCTTCTGGGGAAGGGTTGCATGTTGGTCATGTAGAATCGTATACAGCGACTGATATTTATGCGCGAACAAAAAGGATGCAAGGCTTTAATGTTCTTTTTCCTATGGGTTGGGACGCTTTTGGCCTACCAGCCGAGAACTATGCTATTAAAATTAAAACTCATCCGGCCGATTCAACTAAAAAAAGTATTTTTAAATTTAAAAATCAAATTAAGTCATTAGGTCTTAGCTATGATTGGAGCAGAGAGATTAATAGCTCCGATGAAGAATATTATAAATGGACTCAATGGTTTTTTCTCTTATTATACAAAAGGGGGCTGGCTTATAAGAAAAAAGCTAAGGCTAATTGGTGTCCTCATTGTCAAACAACTCTAGCTAACGAACAAGTGGTGAATGGTCGTTGCGAAAGATGCGAAACAGAAGTTTTTCAAAAAAATTTAGATCAATGGTTCTTTCGTATTACCAAATACGCCGATTCTTTGCTGGAAGATTTGAATTTAGTTGATTGGCCGGAAAATTTAAAAGAAATTCAACGTAATTGGATCGGAAGAAGTCAAGGGATGGAAATTGTTTTTGACTTGAAAAAAATTCGCAAGACGGATGAAAAATTTTTGGATAATTCCAAATTCAATAATTTGGAAATTGCTTTGGCGCTCAAAAAATATCCCACGGTAGCTAAAATTAAAGTTTTTACGACTCGGCCGGATACTTTATCCGGTTCGACTTTTATGGTTTTAGCTCCTGATGGAATTGCTACTAAAAAATTGGAAAAATATATTAGTAATAAATCTCAATTAAAAGCTTACCAGCTTAGCGCTACCAAGAAAAATGAGTTACAAAGGACTGAATTTAATCGGGATAAATCAGGGATTGCTTTGCAGGGATTGGTAGCTGTTAATCCCATTAACGGCAAACCGATTTCTCTTTGGGCGGCCGATTACGTAATGGGAGACTATGGATCCGGAGCTATTATGGCTGTCCCAGCTCATGACAGTCGTGATTTTGAATTTGCTTTTCGGCACAATCTTCCGATTGAGCGTGTTATTTATCAAGAAGAAAGATCTTTGGCTTTTTTAAATCTTTCCTTTATTCAAAATCCAAAAGAAGTTATAACCGAGCTAAAAAAATTTAATCTCTATTCCCTTCTCTTGGACGATAAAGGTTTTAAAGTCGAACTCTATAAATCTTCTAGTAGTTTGCCTTATGGTTTGATTGTTGAAATGAAAAACGAACAAGAAGTTACTGAGTATATTAATTTAATTCAAGCTCAATTGAAGAAAATTTTTTGGAGTGAAATTGTTGGAGGTAAATATTGGCAATTTGTTTTTTCGGAAAAAGTTCTGAAAGATAATTCCGAAGAAAATTTAGCGGAGATTCAAAAAAAATTAAAAAAAGCTTTAAAAGTTTTAAAAAGAAGAAAAAGCTTTGATCCCCGAACTGCTTTATTGGAAAAAGCAATTAGAAGAAAATTTTTCTTTTCCGATTATGTCGGTTGGACGATTCCAGCCGGTCTTTTCCGAGATTATGTTTGCTATGCCGGTAAAAAAGGCCGACTTTTCAACTCAACTTTTTTGGATGGAATGAGCGTCGAGAAAGGTTGGCAAAGTATGGCGGACTGGCTGGTAGAAAGAAATCTGGGACGACGAGTTAAAAATTATCATTTGCGAGATTGGTTAGTTTCTCGCCAGCGTTATTGGGGAGCGCCAATCCCGATGATTTATTGTGAAAAATGTGGTTTAGTGCCGGTGCCAGAAAAAGATTTACCCGTTCGGTTACCGGCCAAAGTGGATTTTGTACCCACCGGAGAATCTCCTCTTAAAAATTTAAAATCTTTTTCCAAGACAACTTGTCCTAAATGTGGCGGTGAAGCGGAAAGAGAAACGGATACTATGGATACTTTCGTTTGCTCCAGTTGGTATTTTTTCCGCTATTGTGATCCAAAAAATGAGAAAGAGTTTGCTTCGCAGGAAAGAATCCGTCGTTTGATGCCCGTTAATCTTTACATTGGCGGAGTGGAACATGCTGTTTTGCATCTATTATATAGCCGTTTTTTCACTAAGGTTTTACAAGAGGCGGGCTATGTGGACTTTTCGGAACCTTTTTTGAAAGTTCGTAATCAAGGTATTATTTTAGGACCAGACCATAATAAAATGTCTAAGAGTAAAGGTAATGTTATTAATCCAGATGAAATTGTAAATAAATTGGGTGCAGACACACTTAGGATTTACGAGATGTTTATGGGACCGCTGGAAGAAATGAAACCTTGGGATACAAAAGGTATTTCCGGCGCGCGTCGCTTTTTGGAAAAAATTTGGCAATTACAGGAGAAAGTTCAGAAAGAAGCACCCGATTTTGAAGATAGGATGTCAACAAAAGATTCTCAAGATGATTTAAAGGCCAAAAAATTACTTCATCAAACAATTCAAAAAGTAAGTCGTGATATTGAAAACTTAGCTTTCAATACGGCAATTAGCCAGATGATGATTTTAATTAACGCTTGGAAAAATTTAGTGAAAATTTCCGTGATTGATTTTGAGTTTTTTTTAAAAATTCTTGCTCCCTTTGCGCCTCATTTAGTTGAAGAAATTTGGCAAAATTTAGAGCATAAGAAGAGTATTTTTGAAGAAGAATGGCCACGACCGATAGAAGAATTTTTAAAGAACAAAGATGTCTTAGTAGCAGTTCAAATTAACGGAAAAAAGAGAGGAACAATCACTTTGCCGGTGGAAATTTCCGAAAATGAAGTGCGAGAAACAGTTTTGAATTTGCCTCCTCTTAAAAAGTTTTTAGAAGGAAAGTTGATTCGTCGTTGGGTTTATATCCCAGGGAAAATTATTAATTTGGTTGTGAATTAAATTTTTACGATTACGAGAAAAAATACCCTTATATTCGAGTTCCCTTTTTTCATTTAGATAAAAATAAAAAGAGCTGATTTCTTGATCACGTAAGATGAAAGAGGGACTACGAATAGCCTTATCCTGCCAATTTATTTGAAGAGAGACAGCTTGTCCGGGATAAATATTTTCAAAAACACCATACTGTCCCAGAGCTTTTTCTTGCAAAATATTTTTGATAAAAAGCTGAGCGACTACTGACTCATTTTTTGTTACTCCTTTAACGGAATAAAAAATTAAAGGCCCATTTTCGTTTGGGCCTTGAGCTTGAGTATCGATATCAATTTTCCACCAATCTTCCCTCTCCGTGTAGCGAATGACACTTATTATGATGATAAACGCCAGTGTTGAACTCCAAAGGATGCGCCAAATTTCTTCGGCCAATTTTTCCATAGGCGGAGAGAAAGATAAAAATATTAAAAATTTCTATAAGTTTTCTCCGAACAGTTTTCTAGGGTAAGCAATTTTATCTTCTTGCTGTCATCTTCTTGAAAAATAATTCGAATATCTCCTTTTCTTATTCTAAAGATATTTTTATGTCCTTTCAACTTTTTAATATCTAAATTAGTGTATGTTTATTTTTTACGCCAGGGCGAGGTTGGGGGTTTTGAGGACTTCAATGACTTTGCCGTTGATGACGAAGTTATCGCCCGGAGTCAAGTAGATCGGTTTGTGGGATTTTTCGGATGATTGAGGAAAGAGACCGATCGTATCTTGATCGATGCGGTGGAATATTTTGATAGTTGCCAATCCGTCAATGGTGGCTAGAACCTTGTCGCCATCGCGGAAATCTTTACTATCGGAATCGATTAAAACGTAGTCGCCATCCTCGATGCGTCTATTATTAATCCTAGCTAAGTCCATTGAATTACCGAAAATTTGAATGGCAAAAAGAGCGTCAGTAATTTTCTTAGTAATAAGTCTTCGAGAAATTTTTAAATAACCCTCAATATTTTCTTGAGCAAAAAATAACGGAGTGCCGGCGCTGGCCGTTCCTAGAATCGGAACACTACAGAATTTTTTCTTACTTTGATCACAAATTTTGATACTGCGGTTGCCGGAGTCTCTTTGAATAAACCCCTTTTCTTCCAGATGGCGTAAATAAAGAAAAATACTGGCTAAACTTTTGGTTTTGAGTCCCAACCTAGATACCTCTTTTTGAATTTCTCGAATGGTCGGCATCCGATTTTTTTGGCCGAAATAATTTTTGATGGTTTTGAGAACAAGATCTTCTTTTTTGGTCAAGAGTCGCATAATATTTTGTTCACTTGTTTAATAAAACTTATACTTTTATTAAAAAGGAAAAAATATATCTTGTCAAATTTTTAAGAATTTAGTTTTTACGACACGTTAGAAACTCAATGTAGGGAGCGTTGGTACCGGGAGCAGAGCCAGCGTTATAGATTCCGATGCCAGTTCCCGATCCGTAGATTCCGATACCTGTAGTTGAATATTCTGTGGTATGCCAATATACTCCAGCGTTTGAGCCACCACCATTATGAGTCCATCCCCATCCACCAGAAAAATTCCCCCAATGTGCATGTCCCGGATCGTAAACCCCATGTGCATGTCCTGGATCATAAACTCCGTGTGAGTGAAGTCCGATAGCTCGATTCTCTCCATCCCCCAAGGGTTGTCCCACTGTTAAATTCTTGTTGGCAGAGTTTTGAGTTCCCACCAGGTATCTGCCCTTGGCAGCCGGAACTTCACTCCAACCGGCGGGACAAGTAGTGAGGTCAAAATAAGCAATTGTTCCAGAGGGAGTGCTATCGCCACCGACTAATTCCCAAGAGGAACCATTATACATATTCATTTTTTTGGTATCTGTGTTGACAATAACTAATCCCAGTTGCGGTGAAATAATTGCATCTCTCTGTGCTGTGGTCATGCGAGGAGGTAAGAAGCCATTGCTGGTTGTTTCAATATTTAATCCAGTAGCCCGAATAGTGCCATTAACATCCAGAGTGGCTTGCGGATTATTGGTGCCAATTCCAACTAATCCTCTCTCGACAATTAAACCCAGAGTAGCTCCACCAGTGTTCAAAATTAAACCTCCGGTTTTGATTTGGCCGGCGTTGCCAGTGTTAAGTGGCGCCGCAATATTGCCACCTGGTGGCATTTGATCAGGCTCTACCCAAGCTTTGGCGTAGAGGGTAAAAATAATCGCGAGAAAAGTAAACAAAAAAAGAAATTTTATTTTTTTAGGCATTTTTAGACTCAAAAAAAGTTATTTATTGTTATTAATATTAATGTTTGAATCCAGGGGCGGGGCATTTTCTGAGGGAACGTCTGAAATAACAACTAAAATCTTTTTTCCGCTTCCCGAAGGATCGCCTTGATAGGTTACTTGATTTCCAACAGCTAGATCTTTCCAAGAAATTGCTTCTTCGACAAAAGGGCTTAATGTTTTATCCTCCGCCAATTGTTTGTTTTCCTCTGATGGCTCGGCAATGACATTAGGGTTTTGCTCGTACTTTTTCTGCATTTCTTCTTGAATTTGTTTGGCTTTTTCCGCGTTAAAATCAGGATTTTTAATTAACTTTTTAATTTCATCTACTTGATTTTTCGTCACTTCTTTATCAATTTCTTGTTGCTGGTTTCCGGGAGAATAAATAGGAGAAAGAGTGACTGTAATTTTCTCCGAGCTTACCTCCTTGATTTTTCCAATGACTTGATTTTCCGGAATTTTTACTTCTTGATTGCTGACTTTTCCGGGATTTTGAATTATTTTTTGAGAATTTTCTGTTTTTGAGGGAATAATAGCAGATATATTTTTTTTGAAAGAAAAATACATAAAAATTATTCCTAAAAGTAGGATTATAACAAGTATAAACAGAACAATTATCAACTTTTTTTGCTTCAATACTTCATTGTTTCCCTGTACGTTTGGATTCAAGTTTGGGCTTGAGTTTACTTCTGGTTCCATCGAGATTATTTTATTGATTTAAGACTTAAGCATTTTATATCAATTTTTGCGACACGTTAGAAACTCAATGTAGGGAGCGTTGGTACCGGGAGCAGAGCCAGCATTATTTATTCCGATACCCGTTCCCGATCCATAAATTCCAATATTACTTCCTGATCCATAAATTCCAATACCAACTCCTCTTTTATCA
>JAJYBC010000031.1 GCA_021779255.1 bacterium
ATAGTGCTAACACCGTTGAATTGGATAAAAAAAGATAAAATTTTTATCAAGAAAAAAATTAGATTATAATTAATTTAATAAAAAGTTTGAAGTTTAATATAAAAATAAAAATTTATGGAGCAATTTTTTACCTGCGGAGGAGTAGATTGTTCAGTTTGTTCGTTATTAACAACTGTTAGCACTATTTTTAAGTGGTCTTTGGGTATTTCTGCCCTAACGGCAACAATTCTAGTTATTTTCGGCGGATTCAACTATCTTCTGGCAGCCGGCAATTCTGTAACTTTGGCCAAAGCTAAAAGATTGATTTTCTACGCTTTGGGTGGATTTTTTGGTGTTTTAACGGCGTTTTTAATTATACAATTTTCTATTGTAAATTTGTTAGGGGTTACCAGCCAACAAAATTGGTGGCAATTTAGTTGCCAAGACGATTTTGGGGTCGCCTCGCTAGACTCTAAAATTGCTAAAAAGGATTTAGCCAATCTCAGCGGTAAACTCCTAACAACCATTCAAGACGAGAAGCCGATTTTAGAAAATATCGCTTCACTAAGTGAATTAGTCACCAGCGACAATAAAATTGCTACTCTAGATCCGAATAAATTAGATACGATTAATTTACAACAAGATTTGGTCAATTTAATTTCAGGCGATCAAATTAAATTTTTTGCCGGCTTAAAAAATATTGATCAGACCGAAATCAAACAGTTAATAGAAGAAAATAACGGTTTTATCCCTAATCAAACTAACTTAGACTCACTATCATTAAATAATTTACAAACCATTGTAACTATCAAAAGAGAAGACGGAGATATTGCTATCAAAGGAGAAGGCGATTTAGCCAATATTTCCGGCATCTATTCAATTGATGATGAGTCTCTTCCCGATAAAATAGCTCAAATTAGCGATATTTTAAAAGAAAAGGCGAATCAAGATTTAATCATTGCCAAAGATGCTCGTTCTGAAGGTTCGATGGGTACTTGCTTGGATTCGGGTGGCGACTGGATTCAATTTCTCAATGAATGTTACGCTCGTCGAGAAAATTACGGTCAAGAAAAGATTAATTGCTCTCCTCAAGTTTCCAATTTAGTAATGGGGTGTAGCTGTCCCGCCGGTACTTCTCTATTGGGAAGCCGTTGTGTCGATAAGAATGATTTATTAGATCAAAACAATCTTTCGGACAATCAAAATAATAATCAAAAAACAAACAATAACGATGATGACCACGACGGAGTGACTAATAAATTGGATGTTTGCCCTAACACTCCCGCAGGAGAGCAAGTAGATAGCAATCCTTATAGTGAGCGACTCGGCTGTTCTTGTTCGCAAATAAATCTTGCTACTCAAACTTGTCCGGCTAATCGTTGTGAAGGTAATAATTTGGTGACTTATTCTACTCAAAAAGATACTTGCCAAAACGGAATAGTTAAAAATAGTTCTTGCTTGATAAAATCCTCCGAATATAATGAGACTTGTTACCAAATGAGCCAAACCAGCAGTTTGCCAGCAAAGCAACAAATTGCCAGTCAAGATCCGTCAACCAATAGCAAACTTCAAGATTGGTTTAATCGTAGTAATAATAACAATAACGGTTCCGGTAGCAATCAAGGGGGAAACGGAAATAATGGCGGCGGCGATCGTACCGGTGGTGGGACCAATAATGGCGGGACCAATAATGGAGGAACTCCTCCGGGAGACAATAATAACAATCAAGATACGATTCCTCCCGATAAAGGTCCGGGAAGTTTTAATCCCACACCTAATTTTGAAGAAATGGCCAAATGTATCGGCTTTAAAGACGGTAAAATTCCTTACAACGGAGTTTTGGTAACTTTGTTGAATAAAGAAGATCCGACTAACGCTCTTCACCCGAGTCGCAACGCTAGTCGTCTTTTTTATTTAGATCGTTATGGTAATGTAGTTGGTAATTCCGGTGATAAAAACGCCGGCGGTTTGGCTGTCGGCCCTTGGACCAAAGGTAGCGGGGGAGAAGCTTGGTCGCCAGAATGGGTGATTTTTAACGCTCAAACTCACCATAAAAATGAAGTGACAGGTTCTTTTCGTTCGGGAACAGGTTACCGCATCAGACCGGCGGGAGAAGCCTTAAACTCTAATGGTACCATTAACAATAATCCTCCACCGGCCAATGCTAAGCCTTCTTACGGCATTCAAGGTATGTCCGGTTGTAATATGCATTCCGGTAATAATCGAAGTCATTCAGCCGGTTGTATGACTATGGGGGGCACTGAACGACAAGGTCTAACTCAATACGTCAAAAGCATGGCTACCAAAAGTGGTGGTACGGTTATGATGGCAGTTTTGACCGCCGATAATACCGATCCCAATTCCCAAAAATTTCAGAGCGATTATTGCGGTAAAATGGATCCGGAAAAAGCGCTTGCCAAATTCAAGACGCTTCAGGCGTATCAAAATTATAATCCTAATGAAGGATATAATACGGCTACCGTTTATCAAAACTATGGACAAGGAAAAAAATATGATTGAGAAATTTGTGTCCTCGGGAGGACTTGAACCTCCAACCGCAGGCTCCGCAAGCCTGTGTTCTATCCAGTTGAACTACGAGGACATAAATGGTAAACTTCACCTTACTGTGCTATAGTAGCAGTAAATAATTTTTTCGCCAATATTTAATAATCTTATGCGTAATTTTTTTGTTTCCTTGCTAAAATTTTTCGGTTTAGTGATTGTAGTGGCTTTAGCCGGTTGGTATATCGGTTTTTTAAATCAAGTTAATGAGATTAAACCGGTTAGCCAACCTGACGGTTCAGTAATCAACCAGCCCATTCGTCGATTTCCCGAGCTTCAAAGTCCTAAAGAAATTGATTTTCAATGGACTTCGGCTAAAAAACCTTATTCTTTAAAAATCACTCTTTACAAAACCGTTTATGATTTTTACCAATCAAGTCCGAAAGAATTTAGTTATTCGGGAAATTTACCCACTAATTGGGAAGAAAGTTACTATGAAATGTTTATCCGTCAAAATCCTATTGATAAAACCATTACCGAGCTAACCGCTCAATTGGAAAGTTTAGCTCTAAGAAACCGTTTAAATAGCGATCAAACAGTTGATTTAGTGACCAATTTTGTTCAAAGTATACCTTACGACTTTGAAAAAGCCAGTGCCATTAAACAAAATCCTGATTCCGTTAAACAAAGCTATCCTTATGAAGTTCTTTACGAACAAAAAGGAGTCTGCTCCGATAAAAGTTTTCTGCTCACGGCTATTTTGCGGGAAATGGGTTATGGAACGGCTTTGCTGGAATATAAGAGTGAGAACCATTTAGCGGTGGGGATCAGTTGTCCTTTGGAATATTCCAATTATAATTCCGGCTATTGTTACGCGGAGACGACTCAATCCGGTCACAAAATCGGAGTTATCCCTGATCTTGAAACCAAGACAAATAATGCGGTCGTTAAAGAAGAAATGACTCCTTTCGGTACAGATACTAACACGATAAAAGATATTAAAAAACTGGATAATCCCCAATTTTTTCAAAAAAAAGAAGGAAAAATGTATAACGGTATTATTTTGACCATTAAAATTCAAACTCAAATTGTAACCTTGGAAAAGGAAATTACCGACTTGAAGAGTCAACTTTTGCCGCTTAAAGATCAAATTAATCAAGAGGGTAAAATCGTGGATGATTTTTCCAAAAAAATGGCAGATTTGAAAAAAGCTAAGGATTATAAAAATTATAACGGTCAAGTTACCGATTATAATAAGCAATTGAATGATTACAAGAAAAAAGTTAGCGACTACAATTTACAAGTAAATAATTACAACCAAAAAGTTAATGAGTATAATAATCTGATTAAAAATCAATAATCGGCTTCATTAGAAATTTGCTTATTTCCAAAAAAATTTGTACTTTTAGTTTATGGATAAAAAAATTTTAGTTACTCTTAAACAACAATTATCGAAAATAGTTATCGAGGAAAAATATAAAATTCTTTGGCGTGATTATTTTGGTAAAGAGGGCATAATTAAAAAAGCTCTGCAAAAACTTGGTAAATTACCACCAGAGAAACGCAAAGAAACAGCTTTACAAATTCAACAAATTCAGAAAGAAGCGTTAGAACTTTTTCTTAATAAACAACATTTATTAGAAGAGAAAACCCAATTGCTCTCTTTAGAGAAAGAAGCGGAAGAAATCGGTTTGGCTATTCCTAAAATCGGTCATCTGCATCCGTTGACTCAAACAATTCGTATGATGAATAGATTTTTTACCGACTTGGGATATAGTATTATGGAAGGACCGGAAGTTGAAACTGACGAATTTTGTCTACAACGGCTTAATGTTCCAGCCAATCATCCCGCTCGCGATATGCAAGACACAATTTATATTAAAGAGCCCCATTTTTTACTTCGAACTCAGACATCCTCCATTGAAGCGCGCATACTCGAAAAATACAAACCACCATTCAAAGTTGCTTTTCCCGGACGCGTTTATCGCAATGAAAAAGTTAACAAAAGTAATCACTTTATTTTTCATCAATATCAAGGCGTTGTTGTTCTTCCTAAAGTAAGTCTTAAAGATATTTTTGGTACTTTTACTCATCTTTTTCGAAAGATGTACGGTCCCGAAGTGGTTGTTCGCTATCGTAACAAATATTATCCGGAGGTAGAGCCGGGTGTCGGTCCCGACATGCAATGTTTCAATTGCAGAGGCAAGGGTTGCCGTCTTTGCAAAGGAGTCGGTTGGATTGAAATGGGTGGCGCCGGAATTATTCATCCTAATGTTCTAAAAATGGCGGGCATCGATAAAAATAAATGGATGGGGTTTGCTTTTGGTTTAGGTTTAGATCGTTGGGCGATGGCCAAGTATCACATCACGGATATTCGTACTTTGCTAGGTGGTAATTTAGGATATAAATATTACGAAAATGAAAATACTTTACAGTGATTTGAAAAAATTAATTCCCCATCTTAAAAAAAATCCTCAGGAGATAGCTGATTTTTTAACAATGGCCGGTTTTATGCAAGACGATTTTGCGGAGATAAAATCGCGTGGTCGTAAGGATTTCTCAATGAGTTTTGAAGTCCGACATAATCGAGCTGACTGTCTCTCTGTTATCGGTCTAGCCTATGAAGTAGCCGCTTTTGCCAATTTAAAAGTAAAATTACCCGTTTTAGCTAAGCTGAATTACACTAAAAGTCAATCTATCGAAGTTGCTAACGGTGATTTCGTTAAAAGGATTGTCGCTTTTGAAATAACCGGCATTAAAAACAGTCCTTCTCCTCGTTGGCTGGTTGATTATCTGAATTTTTACGAAATGAACAGCAAAAATCTGTTAGTTGATCTTTCCAATTACGTTATGCTTTTAACCGGCTATCCTTCTCATTTGTTAGATCTTGCCAAGCTGGAAGGAAAATTAGTTTGGGATTTAAACCAAAAATTTTCACAAATAACTACTTTGGACGGGACGTTAATCGAATTAACCAAAAAGCAAGAAATTATTTTGCGAGATGAGAAAAAAATTCTGGCTTTAGCGGGAATCGTAGGAGGTAAAGAAGCCGAATTAGACCTTGATACCGATAAAATTATTGCTGAAATGGCTATCTACGATCCCACTATCGTTCGGCAAAACGCTTCCAATCTTAAAATTTCTACCGAAGCCGGTCAACGCCTAAGTAAATATTTAGATCCGAACGGTCTTGATTACGCTATGAAACTGCTGGTTTCTTTAATTATCGAAAATTGTGGAAAAGATTCAGTGACACTTCGAAGATTTGATTACTATCCCCAAAAACATCAACCCACCAAAATTAAATTTGATCCGGAGAAACCCAGTCTTTACGCCGGCATCAAAATTCCTGCGACTAACGTACTTCGCATTTTGAAAAATTTGCGTTTTTCTTTACAAAAAAAAGCGCGCAAATTTTGGGTTGTACCGCCTACTGATCGGATGGATATTATTTGGGAAGAAGACATCATCGAAGAAGTCGTTCGTCTTTATGGTTTTACAAAAATTCCAGTTGATGAAATTCCCGCCTTAGTAGTTACTCCCGACATTACACCGACGATTATTCCGCTGTCGGAAAAAATTAGAGATATTTTAACTATTTCCGGCTATGACGAGATTCTCTCTAGCCCTTTGGTCCAAAAATCAATCGATCAACAAACAAATTATACTAATTGGCAAACTATTTCCACTCAAAATGCTGTTAACGAAGAATTTTCCGAGCTAAGACGAACATTGGCTACCGGTTTAATCAATCAATGGCGCCTTTTTGCTAAAAAAAATCTTGAATATCTCAATATTTTCGAGATAGGAAAAGTTTTTGGCGAGATCAAAGGCCAATATTGCGAGCAAGAATCACTTGGACTTTTAAGTTCTTCTCGGAAAAATCAAGCTCAAAATTCTTTCTCGGAAACCCGTCTAACTTTAGAAAAAGTTTTACGCCATTTGGGCATAACCGAAATAAATTATCGTAGAACCGAAGCCATACCAGAAGTAGCCAATCCTTTCGCCGCTTTTTCTCTTTCAGTAGGACGTAGTCAAATTGGAATTATTTACAAATTAAAAACTTTAAACAAAAAAAGCGAATCTTGTTTTGCGGAAATTAATTTGACTCGTTTAAACGAATTGTTAAAACGTGTTAAGCCTAATCCGGCAACCGAAATTACCGGTAAATTAATTTCGTTGGATATAAATCTCTTTTTAAAGAAAAAAGAGGAGATAACTGATAGAATTCGCGATCTCAAACAAAAAATAGGTAAAAAAAATTTGTGGAGTTTAGAGATAAAGGATGTTTTTGCTGAAAAAAACAAGTTAAAATACACTTTAAACATAACTTACTTAAACTTATCCGATCAAGAGGCTAAGAAAAAACATTTAGCTATTTTTCGTCAATTGACCAGAAAGTAAAGTTTAAATTTAAAAAACTGCTATTCTTATGAAGATAATTGTGACTTGGGGCGTTGGTGGTGGCTCAACTAAACTGAGTTCTTTTGACAAGGCATTGTATAATGCTGGCATTGCTAATTACAACTTAATTCCTCTAAGCTCAGTTATTCCTCTCGGCTCAGATATTGAAATTAAAAAAGTTAAATTGCAGGATAAAAAAGAGGATTTTGGCAAAAAACTCTGGGTGGTTATTGCAAGAGCTACTGTTGATAAGCCTAATCAAAAGATTTTTGCTGGAGTGGGTTGGGTTTTTAACCAGAAAGAGAAGAAAGGACTGTTTGTAGAACATCACGGCAATTCCAGAGAAGAAGTGCGTAATTTAATTGAAAGGTCACTGACTGATATGATTAAATATCGTGTTGATATTTTCGGTCCTATAAATTACAAAATTACCGGCGTCAAGTGTCTAAATAAACCAGTGTCAGCCCTTGTTTGCGCTATTTATCAGGTAGAAAGTTGGTGATTTTTTATACTTTAATTTAGTTTAAGACTACATAAATAATTCTTATCCTTCATAAATATATTTCATGCCAGGTACTTTTTATCGCACTTATCGTCCACAAAAATTTTCCGAGTTGATCGGCCAAGAAGTTATTTGCTCAACTTTAAAACAAGCTATTAAAGAGCAAAAGATGGCTTCAGCTTATTTATTTACCGGTCCTCGAGGCACCGGCAAGACAACTACGGCCAGAATTTTTGCTAAAGCCGTTAATTGTCTGACTCTTAGAAAAGAAAGGGGGTCTTCTTCAAAGAAAAAACTGGTGGAACCGTGCGATCGATGTATCAATTGTCTGGCTATCAACGAAGGTAAGGCGCTAGATTTGATTGAAATTGATGCCGCTTCTTACACGGGAGTGGATAATATCCGTCAACTAACAGAGAATATCGATATCTCGCCCGTTCAAATGCCTTATAAAATTTTCATTATTGATGAAGTTCATATGCTGAGTAAAGGCGCCTTTAACGCTTTACTTAAAACTTTGGAGGAACCTCCACTTCATTCAATTTTTATTTTAGCTACTACCGAGCAACATCGGGTTTTGGCTACTATTGCTTCTCGCTGTCAACGTTTTAATTTTCGTCTGCTTAATCTGCCAGAAATATCAGGCAAATTGGCTCAGATCGCTAAAAAAGAAAAAATTGAAATTGATGATGCTAGTTTAGATTTAATTAGCGAAGTAGCTCAAGGTGGCATGAGGGACGCCGAAAGTCTTTTTTCTCAAATAGCCACTTTGGCTGGTAAAAAAATTGATTTGAAAGAAACCCAAGCTATTTTAGGTATCGCCGGACGAACAGAAGAGACAAATTTATTAAAATTGATTATTCAAAAGGAAGCTTTTGAGGTTATTCAAGAATTGGAAAAAATGGTCAGCAACGGAACGGATATTTTCACTTTGAGTAATCGATTCCTCCAACTTCTACGTCAAATTATTTTTTTAAAGATCAATCCCAAAGGGGAAAAATTTCTTAAAAAAGAAATTAGTCAGAAACAAATAGAAAATTTGAAAGAAATTGCTGATTTGACTGATATTGCTGATTTTATTAATTTAGCTACAAAAATTTTTCAATCTCAACTATTACTTAAAAATAATAGCTTCCCTCACTTAATTTTAGAAGTTACTTTAACGGAATGGATTTTAAGTCATAATTTAAAAGAGTTGCCCGACACTCATAATTCATCTGAAATAAAAAACGATATTGATGCCGAAGATAGCCCAGCCGCTAAATTATCGATAAAAAATATTCCTTCGATTAAAAAACAATTCGAAAAAAAAACCAAGAAAGAACCGAGCAAAGAAATATTGGATCCGAAGCAAACCGGCACAAAGAAAGAAAAGGAATTACCAGAAAAAACCACCACTGATAAATTAGATAAAAATATCTTTGATTTGAAGGCCATTTTGGGCAGTTGGAATCAGCTTTTACAAAATATTCGCGAGTTTCAGCCCGCTCTAATTTCCAGTCTTCGCGTTTGCAGTCCAGTTAGAATTGAGGGAGACTCTTTAATTCTTTCTACGCCCTACAAATTTCATAAAGATCAGTTATGCAATGGTCGCAATAGAGATATTCTTTGTCAGGAATTAGAAAAAATAACCGGCTTGAGAAAAGTTCAGATATTAGAAGACAATAATTTACCGATTAAAGAGACAAAAGACGAAGATCTTTTAGAACAAACTAAAAATCTCTTGCAGTTTTAAAAAAAGCATGATACGGAAAGAGTCTGACCCTAAAACAGGGTTTTTCCGTCAGTTCTTTAACATTATAATATTCAAGGAAAAGGAAGGAGAACTAAAGTGGAATCAATAAAAACGGTCGGATTATTCTATCGTTTTGCGTATCGAACCAACGAAACTTTTAATGCCCTCAACAATTTTCGAATCAAGGGTTTTTCAAAAAATCAAAGCCAAAAGCAAAAATCTGTTGAGATTAATAATTCTTTCCATCCTTTTCGAGTTAAAAAAGAAATTTTCGAAAAACTTTTGAAAGAGATTCCCACAGACGAATGTCCGGTTTTTGGTTGCAATAAGAAAAAATCAATTAATTGGCCGACGTGTTTTTCGTGTAACGTTATTTCGGAGGGAGATGCCCCGCGAGATATCAATGCAGAGCTTCTCAAGAGAGGCGCGATCCCTTTACTAAATCCTCAACCGAGGCCGACTCTTTTTAAAAGAATAAACTTGGAAGAACAAGTTTACAAAAAAGTCTTCGGCAAAATTCAACATGAAGAATTTGACTCGGATGAAGAACTTGTAGCTCATATTCTAAAGAAATACCCCGAAATTAGTCAAGAAAAAGTTGTGGAAATTGTTGAAGAAGCTAAAGAAAAGTTGAGAGAAAATTTTTGGGTCCCTAAGATAATTTGGAATTATCTGTTTGATAAAGTTAAGATTGAGTTTGACTTTTCGTTAAGAAGAAAGAATGATTTACCTTCACCCGAAAAAATCCACTGGATACTGAGAGAGTGGTTACCGCTTGAAGAAGCCTCTTTTCGAAAAGAAGTCGGAGAAAGAGTAGTTAGAGCGGTTATTAACCACTTAGAGCTACAACCAATCAGGTATAAACTATGATTTATTATTTACACCAAAGTTTTTCTATTATTTACAAGCGAGCCATCGGCTCGCTTTTTTTCTGGAAAAAAACAATCTCAAACCCTTATAATTTGACAATCCAAAATAAACTTTTTACTCTTTAACTTGTCAATCAAATTTAATAGCAGTCCTTTAACAAACAAGGAAAAGTTTTTGGTTTTTTATGGTTGCCCAATTCCTGATTAACATCAGGGATAAATTTCCTTTGAATCCAACAATACATATCCACAATTATTTTTCGTCTTTTTAAGACGAACAGCGATCAGGATATTTTCTGTTGATTTTTTTCTAGAAGAGAAATTAACAGAACAATTTTATGAGAGTTTGATCCTAGCTCAGGATGAACGCTGGCGGCGTGGATAAGGCATGCAAGTCGAATGGCGCTCTAATTTTGGGTAAAATTAAGCTGATTTGGGAAATAGACAGACGAAGTCACTTTCGCTCTCGAATTTTCCAAAAAGTAAGATTTTACTTGAAATTAGAGCGCCATGGCAAACGGGTTAGTAATGCATCGGAACGTACCCCAAGGTTCGGTATAACCCCGCGAAAGCGGGAATAATCCCGAATGATTTCTTTAGTTGAGAGATTAAAGAATAAAGGTTTTTCGCCATGGGAACGGCCGGTGTCCTATCAGCTTGTTGGTGAGGTAAAAGCTCACCAAGGCTCTGACGGGTAGGGGGTCCGAGAGGATGTTCCCCAACATTGGCACTGAGACACGGGCCAGACACCTACGGGTGGCAGCAGCCGAGAATCTTCCCCAATGGACGAAAGTCTGAGGGAGCGACGCCGCGTGCAGGAAGACGGCCTTTGGGTTGTAAACTGCTTTTTTAGAGGAGCAATTCCGATTTATCGGAGTGAGAGTACTCTAAGAATAAGAGGTTGCTAACTCTGTGCCAGCAGCCGCGGTAATACAGAGACCTCAAGCGTTATCCGGATTCATTGGGCGTAAAGGGTCCGTAGGGGGCTTGGTAAGCCAAATGTAAAATATACCGGCTTAACCGGTACTTGGCATTTGGAACTGCCGAACTAGAGCACGTCAGAGGTCATTGGAACTCATGGTGTAGGGGTAAAATCCGTTGATATCATGGGGAACACCAAAGGCGAAGGCATTTGACTGGGGCGTTGCTGACCCTGAGGGACGAAAGCTAGGGTAGCGAATGGGATTAGATACCCCAGTAGTCCTAGCTG
>JAJYBC010000002.1 GCA_021779255.1 bacterium
AAAACAATAAAAAAACAGAAAAAGAGAATAAAAAAATAATATAATAAAAAAACACAAACAAACAATTACAAATAGTAAACACCAAATTTTCGATATCTTCAATTTATTTACGATTTTGTTTTTATTATGTATAAAATGAGGGGCGGTAGATATATTAGTCATCTTGTAAAAATGAAAAATTTAAATTGGCAACCGGTTATCGGTATGGAAATTCATGTTCAACCCAAGACTCGCAGCAAAATGTTCTGTCGTTGCGCTAACGATCCTTTTTGTAAAGAACCGAATATTCATATTTGTCCCACTTGTACCGGTCAGCCGGGCGCTTTGCCGGTGGCAAATGAGCAGGCGATCGAAGAAATAATTAAATTAGGTGTTGCTTTTGATTGTCAAATTGCCGAATATAGTTGTTTTGATCGTAAAAGTTATTTTTATCCCGACTTGCCGAAGGGTTATCAAATCAGCCAGTACGACAGTCCTTTTTGCTCAGGTGGATCTTTGGAAGTGGCAGGACGAAAAATTGCGATTAATCGAATTCATTTAGAAGAAGATGCTGGTAAAAATTTTCACCCTAAAGGTTCGGAAGAAACGTTAGTTGATTTGAATAGAGCCGGAGTGCCTCTTATCGAGCTAGTAACGGAGCCGGAAATTCAAAGTGCGGTTGAAGCTAAAAATTTTTGCCAAGAGTTGCAATTGGTTTTGCGTTATCTAGGAATTTCTGATGCTGATATGGAAAAAGGGCAGATGCGTTGTGAAGCCAATATTTCTTTGATTAGACAAGGGACCAAGCCGAAAGATCGCTTAAAAGGTACAAAAGTGGAAGTCAAAAATCTTAATTCCTTTAAAGCAGTGGAACGCAGTATTGAATATGAAATTAGAAGACAGAGCAAACTTTTGGAAAAAGGGGAAAAAGTGGCGGGAGAAACTCGCGGTTGGAACGAAGGTAAACAAGCAACAGTCAGTCAACGGAGTAAAGAAGTAGCCAGCGAATATCGCTATTTCCCAGAACCGGACGTGCCACCCATTTTTATCGAGCAACAAAAAGTAAAAGAATTAAAACAGAGTTTGCCGGAATTACCATTAGCCTATCGAGAAAGATTGCAGAATGAATATCGGATTAATCAAAAAACCGTAGAAACTTTGTCAATTAGCAAATATTTGGGTGATTTTTTTGAGGCTACGGCCAGTGAATTTATTCTTTGGTGGCAGGATCTTAAAGGAAAAAAAACAAAAGTACCGGTAGATGCCTTTCAATTAATAGCTAATTATATTATTACCGAAGTCAAAAAAAGTTGGACTTCGGGTAGTGAAAATTGCAAATTAACAGCGGAAAATTTGGCTGAATTAGTGGTAATGCTTAGAGAAAATAAAATTAATTCTTCGGCTGGGCAAACTATTTTACAAAAAATGTTGGAAGTAGGGGGAGATCCTAATCAAATAGCTGAAAAATTGGATTTAGCGCAGGTTTCTGACGGCGGAGCGCTTAAAGTAGCCATCGAAGCTGTACTTCAAAATCACCCGCAAGTTTTAATTGAGTTGCGTAGCGGTAAAGAAAAAGCTTTGCAATTTTTGATCGGACAAGTTATGAAAGAGACAAAAGGTAAAGCTAATCCGCAGATGGTCAGTGAACTGATCAAAAAAGAATATTTGTAATTATGCGGGCTCGTAGCTTAGTTGGTAGAGCGCCTGCTTTGCAAGCAGGAGGTCAGGGGTTCGAATCCCCTCGAGTCCACCCGAATATTTGTAAACGTCTATTTCTCAGTATATTTAATCGATTTACTAATAACGCTAGAAGGATTCGAACGGGGAGCAAATTTAATTTTAGATTTACCTTCATGCTAAGAGAAAGAAATTATGCTTTTGTGGATGGCCAAAATCTTCATATGGGAACAACAAAAATAGAAGGATCGTGGAAGATCAATTTTAAAAAATTTAGAATTTTTTTGAAGGATAAATTTCACGTTGAGATAGCTTACTACTTCCTAGGTTGTGTCATAGAAGAAAATCAAGAACTATACACAAAAATTCAAGAAGCTGGGTTTGTCTTGGTTTTTAGAGAACATAATGCCTCTATGGTTGGGAAAAAGAAGGGGAATGTTGACGCAGATATAATTTTTTCCATAATGAAAAAAATGTATCAAAAAGAGAATTTTGATAAAATTGTTTTAGTTTCAGGTGATGGAGATTACAAGAGAATGGTTGATTTTTTGATTGAAGAGAAGAAATTTAAGAAAATATTATTTCCGAACAAAAAATTTGCATCTTCTCTTTATAAAAAACTTGGTTCCGAATTTTTTGATTATTTGGATAGCAAGGGGGTCAAGAAGAAAATTGATTTGCAAATGAAAAAAGGGCTCCGCAGGCACTGACACCTTTTGGATCCCTTTTTGTCTTGATACTAAATTTATAAGGGTCTATTTTAAAAAAGTCAAATAATTGTCGGCTATATTGACACAAAGAAAGTTTGGGGAGTAAAGTGAAAGATAATCAAAAATCAAGGAGGAAAAATTCGGCTCTTTAAGATTTGTTACAAAACGAAGGTACTCATATAACTGGATCAAAGGAGGATATTATGCAAAGATGGTGGGTACGGGCGATAATTCTTATCCCAGTTTGTCTAGCGTTTATATATTTTATACTCTGGGCGGTCGGTCAACAAAACGAGCCGGAATTGGCCAAAGTTAACCAGCGGATCGAGGCACTCAACAGAATAACTCCCGAGCAATATTATAATAAGACAAAAGAGGAATTGATTCGACAAAAGATCTTTTATGAAGAACAGATCAAGCTTTATAGTCAAGGGACTAAGTATGTTTTTTATCAAAGTTTTCTTGGCATGCCAAAAGCTATAAAACATGAAATACCGGAGATGTGGAAAAAAATCAAAGAGTACAAGGAAAAGGAAGAGTAGTGTATGTTAATCATAAATTAAGCCAGTCCCCAATGGTAGTAATATCGTTGGGGATTTTTTTATTTGCAGGAAAGGGCAGGTCGCGACCTGCCCGTACGTAGTTCGTGTCGACAAATATTTTTTACATTATTTTTTTGCCTTTTTTTAAAGTTTATTCTAAAATAGTAAAGTCAATTTTAATCATCTTAAATAAAAAAAATGACGAAAAAAATTTGGTTTTTGGGCCTAATGCTAGGGATTTTTGTAGGAATAACGGGAGTTGCTAAAGCCGACGACAGTTTGCCGGTTGAGAGCGATCCTTTCTGGACAATTATGAGTCAGCTAAACCGACCGGATGATACAACTTGTTATACTAAAACCAAAGCCCTCTTAGATTCTTTGAATCTTGGTTATAATACGACCGAGCGAGCAACAGCCACTTGCGCCGGTGTGGCTCGAATTATGGATATGCAGGCAAACATGACAACCGATGGTGTTACTACTAATCTTTTTGATCAAACTGATTGGCATCACGTGAGCGGTCTCTATTTCGAGAAAACGGGTTATGGACGAATTGAATTTAGTACAGAAATTGATTTTATGAGTCGAGACTTTATGATTTTTATTCAGACTTTTGGAGAACGCATGGCTATGCAAAAAGATGAAATTAGTTTAGACGCCGATATTGTTGAAAGTTTGCGAACGGCCGGAGCTGTGCTAACTATGTATAATGTATCTAGCTTCTCTAATCCGGAGATTTTAGTCGATAATGCAACTGATGACGGAAGCGTGGTTTCTAATCTAACGTATGATAGTAATAGCCAAACCATTGTTTTTGATGCTGCTCATTTTACTTCTTTTAAAGCGGTGGAAAAAGGAACTGTGGATAGTGGTAAAAAACCGAGAATAACCAGTGTCGAATTTAAAAAATATATTTCTGATGGCAAGGAAAAAATCAAAGTAGAGATTAGAGGCAAAAAACTAAACAAAGATGCGGTTATCAAATTGGGGCATCAACAAATCGATAAAATTACTTGGAAAAACAGTCAAAAAATTGAAGCTACCTTTACCATTAAAAAAGTTTTGAAGGGTAATTATAAAAATCCAGTCATGCTAAAAATAACCAATCCGGGAGGCAAGTCAAAAAAATATAGTGAGAAAGTTGATTTAGATGATATAATTCTGACCAAGAAATAAAAAAAACGACCAATTTTATTGGTCGTTAGGTTGGGAGGGGACAGGTCGCGACCTGTCCGTACGACCTGTCCGTACGATCTGTCCGTACGATGTTATTTTTACGAAGATGAGGTCTAGTTGATAAGCAAGTTAATCGTTTTGATGAATTCTCGAAAAGAGAAAGGTTTTTGAAGAAAATGGGAACAATTTTCTGGGGGAAAAGCATTGCCCGAAAGGATGATGATTTTAGTCTCGGGAAATCGAGCTTCTATCTTATTCTTTAGCGTAATTCCATCCATCTCGGGCATAACAATATCGGTGATAACCAAATCGTAGTCAAACTCTTTATTCCCATCTATTTTTAGCCAAGCTTCCTGTCCGTTGCAAGCTTCCTCTACCAAAAAAACTTTACCATTTTGATTTCTTTTGCTGATTGTTTCTAGTAAATCAATCAATATTTTTCTGATGTTATCGTCATCATCAACAACTATGATCCTTTTGTAAATTACTTTTTGATTCAAAATAGAACCTCCTTGTAAATTGAATTTAATAATGGATCTCTGGGACAGAATTTTAGTACAGTTTTAAATTTAAAGCAAGTCCGCCGGAAGATTTTTAAGGTGAAACGCGCTTAAAGTCTAACGTCGCAACTCAATGTTTAATAATTCAGAGGCTCGAGACAAAACTTCAGCGGGAGTAACTTTGACTTTAATAAAACATTCGTCAGCGCCGGTTTTTTTCATTTCTTCAATTTCCGAATCAAGGGCAGTATTAGATAAAACAATAATTTTGGGGTAGCCCTTAGCTTTTTTTTCTTGTTCTATTTGGTGTAACATTTCCAGACCGTCCATAGCGGGCATGGACATATCCATTATAACCAAATCAAAGTGACCGCTCTGAATTTTTTTTAACCCCCAAGCTCCGTTTTCGGCTTTTTCTACTGAAAAACCGGCTTGGATAAATTTGTGTTGATAAATTTCAATTAAATCTTGATTGTCGTCGATGATTAGGACTTTTTTTGTTTTTTGATTCATAAAACAATTTTATAAATTAGATTCAAGCTCTTGAAATAATTTTTCAGGAGTATAGTCAGCTTTAATTAAAAAAGCCAAAGCACCTAAGTTTTTTGCTTCCCGTTCTTTATCGATATCTTGATTGTTACTGAAAATGATAAATTTGGTTTTACCTTTCCAATTTAATAATTTAAGATTTTTAAGAATCTCAATACCGCCACCTCCGGCAATTAACAAATCAAGCAAAGCCACGTCGGGTTCCTCTTTTTGAATAATTTCCAAAGCTTTTTTGGTTTCGTCAGCAGAAAGAACTTGGCAACCGGCTTTTTCAAATCTTTTCTGATAAATTTCAGTAATCATCTCGTCATCTTCCAACAAAAGAACTTTTTTGATTTTTCCCATAGGTTAATTCTAACTTTAGATTTGAAATCGACAAAATTTTCCTAATTGAATATTCTCACCTATTTTAGCAACGGCGTCCTGAACGATCTCTTGAACTTTGCGAGTAGGATCTTTAATAAAAGCTTGGCTGAGCAGAGCATTTTCTTCGCGAAATTTATTCATTTTACCCTCCAGCGCTTTTTCAACTATATCGGCCGGTTTACCTGATTTTTCCAGTTGTTCGCGGTAAATATTTTTTTCTTTTTCCAGCTCCTCATCGGAGATATCTTCCGGATGAATAGCGCGTGGATTATTGGCTACAATTTGCATTGCTAAATCTTTGCCAAGAATTTCGAAGTCGGAGTTTTTAGCTACAAAGTCGGTTTCGCAAAAAAGTTCCAACATAGCGCCTACTTTTTGGTTGGTATGAATATAAAAAGCGATAATGCCCTCTTTGGTTTCTCTTTGAGATTTACGGTTAGCAGTCTCCAAACCTTTCTTGCGTAAAGCGACAATAGCTTTTTCGATGTCACCACCAGTTTCCTCCAATGCTTCTTTGCACTTGGCAATACTTACAGCGGTTTTTTCGCGGAGCTCTTTAATCTGATCGAGAGTAATAGTCATAAAAATAGTTTATTTTTTAGTTTTTTTAATTTCTTTGGAAACGTAATTTAAAAGTAATTCGACTGATTTTAAAGAATCATCGTTGGCGGGAATAGGAAAATCAATTTCTTTAGGATCGATGTTTGTGTCAACCAAGCCGATAATGGGCACTCCTGTTTTTTTAGCCTCGGCAATAGCTGTTTTTTCTTCTTTAACTCCAATTACGAAAAGAGCTTCCGGCAGTTTAGTCAAATTTTTAATTCCACCCATATTCTTTTCAAAATCGCGAATTTCTTGGCGAAATTTGGTTTGTTCTTTTTTAGTGTAATGACCCAGACTGCCTTCGTTTTCTTTTCTTTCTAACTCTAGAAGTTTCTTAATTCGACGAGAAATGGTGGAAAAATTAGTGAAAGTGCCACCTAACCAACGTTCTGAAACATAAGGCATAGTGTTTTCCTCGGCTGTCTTTTTGACCAGAGAACAAATCTGTTTTTTAGTTCCTAAAAAAAGGATAATTCCTTGTTTTTCGATAATATCTTTGATTTTGTCTAAAGCCAGTTCGAATTTTTTGAGAGTAATTTCCAAATTAATAATGTGAGTTCCCCCGTGTTCACCAAAAATATAACTGCTAGCTTTGGGATTCCAGCGACCTTTTTGATGGCCGAAATGAACTCCCGCTTTTAGCATTTCTTCCAATTTCGGTAGACGATCATTGTCAGATTTTTTCTCGGTTTTTTTAGTAGTAGACGAATTTTGAGACGCTACTTTGGCAGAAGAAGCGCTAGCGTCGTCGGTAATTGTGGTCGATTCCTTAGTTTCTTCCATGAAATAACTGATTACGAATAAATTTAATAAAAACAAAAACAGACTTGATAATAAATCTAGTTACTTATATTAATAAGGGGAAATATCGTTTTCGTCAAAAAATTCGAGGAATAGTCTATAATTTTCCAGATTTATAGATAGCGTATATACTAAAACATAGTAATAGGCTTTTTTTGTCTGTAAAAATTTTTTTTGAGTGGAGAAGTCACCCTGCCGGGGGCACACTCAAAAAAAATTTTTACAGACAAAAAAGCTAAATATATTTTTTAATAAACGATTTTGAAAATGAAAAATAAAATCCTGTTTTTTCTATTACTAACAGTAGGTTTTTTCCAAGCGAAGTTAGTTTTGGCTGTTTGTCCGGTCTGTACTGTAGCGGTAGCCGGCGGTTTAGGTGTTTCTCGTTGGCTGGGTGTTGATGATTTTATCTCGGCTATTTGGATCGGGGGGCTTTGTTTCTCAATGACTGTTTGGAGTTGGAATTATTTGAAAAAAAAGAAAAAACTAAATTTGGTAACCGGTTTTTTCGCGTTATTTTTGGTTTATTTTTCGGTCATTTTTCCTCTGCAGAAATTAAACTTTTTGGGTTTACCGTTTAATACTCTTTGGGGTTTTGATAAAATTATTTTAGGTTTAATCCTTGGCACGATTATCTTCTGGCTGGGTGTTTTTTTCAATACTTTTCTGAAGAAAAAAAATGAAGGTCGAGTTTATTTTCCTTTTCAGAAGGTAGTGATGCCTTGTGTTTTTTTGTTGCTGGCCAGTTTAATTTATTATGTTTATTGTAAATGTGTTTTAAATTAAAAAATTCTTATATCTAAGCTTGAAAATCTATGTCCAAAGAAAATCTAAAAGAACGAGAGATTGTGCAGGAAATGGAAGAATCATATTTGGATTATGCCATGAGTGTTATTGTCTCCAGAGCTTTGCCGGACGTGCGTGATGGCTTAAAACCCGTTCATCGCCGTATTCTTTATGCTATGCATCGTCTCGGCTTAAGGCATAACGTTAAATATCGCAAATCCGCCTTGGTAGTAGGAGACGTTTTGGGCAAGTACCATCCTCACGGCGATTCGGCTGTTTATGATACTCTAGTCAGAATGGCGCAGACTTTCTCTTTCCGCTATCCGTTGATTGACGGTCAAGGAAATTTCGGATCGATGGATGGTGATTTCGCTGCCGCTATGAGATATACAGAATGCCGTATGACTAAATTGGCGGAAGAATTATTAACCGACATTGAAAAAGAAACTGTCGATTTTATGGATAACTATGATGCCAGTCGCAAAGAGCCTAAAGTTTTACCCGCCAGATTACCCCAGTTGTTGCTTAATGGAACAATGGGCATTGCAGTGGGTATGGCTACGAATATCCCGCCTCATAATTTGGGGGAACTAGTTGATGCTTGTGTTTATTTGTTGAAAAATCCAGAAGCAACGGTAGAAGATTTAATGGAGTTTGTTAAAGGTCCTGATTTTCCAACAGGAGGAACTATTTTTAATAAAAAAGACATTTTGCAGGCTTACGAAACAGGTAAAGGGCGAATTTTAACCAGAGCGGAAGCGGAAATTGAGGAAACCAAAAAAGGCCATCAAATTATTGTCAGAGAAATTACTTATCAATCAAACAAGGCTCAAACAATTATCAAAATTGTTGAGTTGGTTAAATCGGGTAAACTGGAGGGTATTAAAGACATTCGCGACGAATCGGATAAAGACGGTGTAAGAATTGTTATCGAACTTAAACGAGACGCTCAACCGAATAAAATTTTGAATAAGTTGTATTTATTAACAGATTTACAGAAAGCTTTTAATGTCAATATGTTAGCTTTGGTAGATGGAATTCAACCTCGAGTGTTAGGTTTAATCGATGTTCTTAGCTATTTTTTAAAACATCGAAAAGAAGTAATTAAACGTCGTACCGAGTTTGAATTGCGAAAAGCTAAAGAGCGAATGCATATTTTGGAAGGATTGAAAAAGGCATTGGATTTTATTGATCAAGTGATTGCGACAATTAAGCAGTCGAAAACCAAAGAAGAAGCTCACCGGAATTTAATGAAAAAATTTGACTTTACGGATGTTCAGACTACGGCTATTTTGGAAATGAAATTACAAACTTTGGCCGGTTTAGAGAGAAAGAAAATCGAAGATGAATTGGAAGAAAAACGAAAGTTGGTAGAAAAATTGGAAGCTATCTTAGCCTCAGAAATTTTATTGAAAGGAGTTATCGAAAAAGAGTTGTTAGAAGTTAAAAGTAGCTTTCCCAGCGAACGAAAAACCAAAGTAATGGCTCGAGGTATGAAAGATTTTTCGGCGGAGGATTTGATTCCACAGGAAGAAACTTTAGTCGTGGCTACCAAAAGCGGATATATCAAAAGAATGAATCCTAAATTATATCATTCGCAACATCGAGGTGGCAAAGGGGTGATTGGCGCTTCTCATAAAGAAGATGATACCATTAGCCATCTATTCATTACGGATACTCACGCTGACATCATGTTTTTTACCACTGCGGGACGAGTTTTCCAATTAAAAACTTACGATATTCCGGAGTTTTCTCGTACGGCTAAAGGCCAAGCGCTGGTTAATTTTCTGAGTCTGGGCAGTCAAGAAAAAGTCTCAGCGATTATTGCCCTTTCCAACTTCAGTCAAGAATTGCCGAAATATTTTTTCTTTGTGACTAAAAAAGGAGTTATTAAAAAAACGGAAAAAATAGCTTTTGATTCGGTTAGACGAAGTGGCTTGATTGCTATTAAATTAAGACCAGACGATGAATTATGTTGGGTGAAAGGAAGCTCCGGCGAGAGCGAAGTGGTTTTAGTTTCTTCTTATGGCCAAGCTATTCGTTTTGACGAAAAAGAAGTAAGACCGATGGGGCGATCCGCTTCGGGAGTGCGAGGAATGAGACTTAAAAATAGTGATTATATCGTGGGTATCAATATGCTTTCCGGTGGGGAAGAATCCAGTTTACTTTTAACCATTAGCGCTAATGGCATCGGTAAGTTTTCGGCTCTTAAAAATTATCGGAAACAAAAAAGAGGAGGCAGCGGCATTCGAACGATGAAAATTACTGAAAAAACCGGTCCTTTGGTCTTGGCGCGAATTATTTCTCGGGAAGCAAAAGAAAAAACGGATTTAATCCTAACTTCTCTTAAAGGACAAGTAATCAGAATGGCCGTCAAAGGGCTTTCTATCCTTAGCCGTAACACCCAAGGAGTGAGATTGATCAGACTGGGAGACGGAGATGAAGTGGCTTCAGGAGATGTCATTGAAACGGAAACGGAAATTAAATTGGATAATAAAAAAGTTTGATTTTTTAAGCACGAAGTCGTTTTGTTAAGGGCGCATTTGAAAAATTAAAGAGGCTAAAAAATTATTTAAAAAAATAAAAAATGTTTTTTAAGCGTAAAAAACAATTTTCTGTACAAAAGGGTATGATTATTCCCTTTGTGATTGTTTTTGGTTCGATTCTAACTCTTATTTTAGTAAGTCTTTTGGGCTATGTTTCTTATCGTTATCAACAATCGGTGAGACAAACTTATAAAGCGAACGCTTTACAAATGGCTGAAGCCGGCTTGAATTATTATTATTGGTATGTGTTGCATACTCTGGAAGGTAAATCCTCGGCTCAATTGGAAGCTTATTGGGCCACTGCTCCTCTGGGAGTTCCTTCTTACGAAAATCAAGTTAAGGATCAGTCGGGTAAGGTAATCGGCGTCTATCGTCTTGAAGTCACACCACCGGCTAAAGGTTCAACGATTATTATGGCGAAAATTATCGGTTGGGATATTAAAAATGCCAAATTGACACGAACCATTGAAGCTCGTCTGCGAAAACCGTCTTGGAGCGAGTATAGTGTTATTGCCAATGACGTGATGCGCTTTGGTGAAGGAACGGAAACTTGGGGTCCGATTTATTCTAACA
Source organism: bacterium (assembly GCA_021779255.1). Lineage (GTDB taxonomy): Bacteria > Patescibacteriota > Minisyncoccia > CAIUEV01 > CAIUEV01 > JAJYBC01. The sequence continues at coordinate 10,809 of JAJYBC010000002.1, forward strand.
ATGGCATTCACTATGACGGGGTGGCTCATAATTTGGTTTCCAGTTACGTAACTAATACGTATTGGGATCCCGACTATAATGCCTACAAACCAGGTGTTTGGACTTCTTTACCTAATGAAGCGCAAGTTTTTTTGGCGGGTAAGGCTTATCCGGTGAGTTATAAAGATTTTAATCAAGTCTCGGTTGATTTTGGGGTGATGAAAACTTATTCGGCGCCGACCAAAGGGGGATTATATTTCCCAGCCGTTAACAAAAAAGATTGTGGCTATCACGTTCAACTGCGCACGGACGGAAAAATTCGAGTAGCCACAGTCAATACTTGCGATACGAGCAGTTATAAAATTGTTAAAGAATCTTCCTTTACTACTTACACAATGCCGACTAATGGTTTGATTTTTTTTCAAGCCAATACTTGGGTCGAAGGAAGTATTAGTGACAAACATTTAACTATTGCAGCCGCTGATCCGGACAACGGAGCGGTGACCAATATTTATCTTTTTAATGATGTTACTTATACCAACACAGATGGCCGAGATGTTTTGGGTTTAATTGCCCAAAATAACGTGAGCGTGGGTCTTTATAGCGATGATGATTTGAGAATTGATGCGGCATTGGTAGCTCAAATTGGTCGAGTTGGGCGAGATTATTACACTTATTCCGATTCCAATAGCTATTATATCAGAAATACGATAACAGTTAACGGCGCTATTGCTACCAATAGTCGTTACGGTTTTGCTTGGATTTGTGGAGGAACTCACTGCTCCGGTTATCGCAATCGGAACATTATTTATGATAATAACTTGCTTTATACACCGCCACCGTTTTTCCCGACGGGCACCCACTATTCGATTGATCAATGGGAAGAGGTAAATTAAAATTTTACAGGGGCGGGGTTATTACGCCCATCCGTAGGAGCGTATCGCGATACGCTCCTACCGGAATCCGCGATATTTTCTTGGTTAGAGGTGGTTCTATTCTCCGGCAGGGGATTTTTGATTTGTTCGATACTTTGAACCGGCGCATCTGGATTAATAATTTCGGGCTTGACGGGTAAAACTGTTTGGCCGAATTCGAGATCGCGACGGGCTTGAAGAAGACTTCTCTTGTCTTCTTCTTGATTATCGCCAGAAGTTAAATTTTCCGGTTGCTTTTCTAATGTTTCCATTTTTGTTATTTAAATATATAATAAAAGCAACTTGATTCTGTATGTTTTTAGTTTTTTTATTTGCGAATTTTTGGTAGTTTCCAATTGAGAGTGTGCCCCCGGCAGGGTGACTTCGCACTCGAAATTGAAAACTACCAAAAATTCGCTAGAAACTAGAAACTTTTTTGAAATTATAAACTATTTTTATGACTTTGGCTTCTCGAATTGCTCATAATTCAATCATCTCAGCGATTACTCGAGTTTTGAGCTTGGGTATTGCTTTAATTAATGTCGGCTTAATTACTCGTTATTTAGGCACTAACGGTTTTGGTGACTACACAACGGTTTTGGCTTTTTATTTTCTAATCACAGCTGTTTCCGATTTTGGCATTAATCAAATTCTCACCAGAGAAATATCTCGTCCGGAAGCTAAAGAAAAAAAGATTATGGCCGATGTGCTGGGTTTGCGTTTAACTTCGGTTTCTCTTTTATCAATAATTGGCGTTTTGGGTGTTCTTTTTTTACCGTACAGTTTCGTAATTAAACAAGGCATTTGGATTATGTTTTTGGCCTTATTGTTTTCTTCGCTTTCCCAAACGCTGAACAGCCTCTTTCAAAAAAAATTAGTAATGAATCGATTGGCTTGGCGGGAGTTGATTGGTCGTTTTATCCAATTGGGAATATCTTATTGGGCAATTAAAAGTAATTTGGGTTTATTGGGGATTCTTTTGGCGATGGTGATTAGTTTCCTATTTGTCCTGTTGGCTTCTTGGCAACTGGCCAATAAATATACTAAAATCAGTTTCTCTTTTGATTTTGCTTATTGGAAATATTTTCTGAAAGAATCGGCCCCCTTGGGTATTGCCGCTTTTGTCAATTTCCTTTATTTTAAAGCGGATACGATTTTACTTTCTTTATTGCAAAATAGCCACGATGTAGGTATTTACGGCTCAGCTTACAAAGTTTTAGAAAGTTTGATCTATTTCCCTTTTATGTTTATGGGTTTGGTTATGCCGGTTTTCTCTTACAACATTTTTTATCGTCCTAAGAATTTTCTCAGAGTGGCCAGTCGAACTTTAAAAGCTCTTTGGCTAGTGACTCTTCCTTTGGTGATTTTGCTATTTTTTTTGGCGCCCGAAGCCATTCGAGTTATTGCTGGGCCGGGATTTGAAGAAGCAACCTTGGTTTTGAGAATTCTTTCTTTAGCTTTGGGAGCAATTTTTTTAGCTCATTTTTTCAACAGTATTTTGATCGTAGTCAATCAGCAAAAATTATTGTTGTGGATTCTAACTGCCACGGCCGGCTTAAGTTTAGTTTTAAATTTTATTTTAATTCCCTATTATTCCTATATGGCAGTGGCCGTGGTGTCTACTCTTTGCGAGGTTTTAGTCACCTTCCTAGTTTATTGGTTTAGTCGTCGTTGGGGGGTGGGCAAGGGTGAAGGTTGGGAGCCATTGCCGATTATTTCCATGTTGGTAGCTTCTTTGGGAATGATTTTAATTTTACTTTCGTTGGATATGCTTAATCTTTCTCTTTGGCTGAGGGTTATAGTCAAAGGGTTAGTAGGCAGTTCAACTTATTTGATTTTAATATTTTCTACTCGAGGTCTAAAATTGGCCGAAGTAAAAGAACTTTTAGCTTTTTCTAAAAATGGATAATTCTATTTTCCGAGTTCGTCATTTTAAAGAGGCTAATCTCGGCAATTATTTAAAAGAACGGAGAATAAAAAAAAAGCTTAGTTTGGAGGAAATAGCTTCCGAATTGGCTATTAGTCGAAAATATTTGATGGCCTTGGAAGAAAATAATTTAGCTCTTTTGCCCCCCGAAGTTTATGTAAAAGGTTTTTTACAACGTTACGCTAATTTTTTAGGGTTAGACGAGAACAAAGCTTTATTCCTTTTTGAAAAAAATCGTCAAAAAAGTAAACTGGTTAAATTTCCTCGAACTCGCTTACCGTTAATTAAAATAAAAAAATTAATTAATTATCGAAATTTGGTTTTTTTTGCGGTGGTTTTTTTGTTAGTTATTTTGGTGGCTTATTTAGTAAAAGTGATCGGACCGGTTTATCAAAATCCTTCTTTCGATTTGAAAAATCCTTCCAAGTGTCCTTTTGAATCGCAAGAAGGGTCTTTAAAAATCTCTGGTGAAACTCAACCGGAAAGCAAAATTTGGATCAACGAAAAAGAAGTTGTAGTTGAAAAAAATGGTTATTTTGAATGTCTAGTTTTTCTTAATAAAGGAGAAAATCAAATTCAATTTAAAATTAAGAATAAATTTGGCAGAGAGAAGAAGAGCAACTGCTTGGTGAAATACTAAGATAAATATCTAATTCATCTAATTTCTAATAAAAATGCAGAAAAAGAAGGAAAATAGAATTAAGAGATAAGAGATAGGAATTAAGAACAAATAGCCGGATTTTCTTCATTCTTATCTCCTAATTCTTATCTCTTTATTCCTGACTTATTAGAGGAATTAGAAATTAGAAATTTTTTTGTTAACCTATTCGCTTCTTGACCATCTTTGACCCAGTGGATTCTTTTGTCTTTTTTAAACCAATTGATTTGCCGACGGGCAAATTGATAAATTTGTTTAGCCAAATTAATCTCAAGTTCTTGCCTGTTGATTTTATTTTGGAGAAAATAAGATATATACCTAGGTTCTAAACCCATTCTTTCCAGCCGAGCATAGTCGGCTTTTTTTTGAGAAATTATATTTTTTACTTCTTCAATCATACCTTGATTCAATCTCTCTTTTAATCTTTGAACAATTCGTTTTTTTAGAATTTCGTTAGAATAAATTTTTCCTAAAAAGAGAAAATTATATTTAGGTTCCGACTTTGGTTTGAAACTGGCAAAACTTTGACCAGAGACAAGGCAAATCTCCAGAGCTCTTTGCAATCTTCTGGGGTTATTTTGATCGATACCAGTATAGGCCTCGGGATCTATTTTTAATAAATTTTGCTGGAGCTCTTCTAAACTCATTTTTTCCAGTTTTTGTCGAAGAGTCAGATCTTTTTTAAATTGAGGGAACTGCCAACCTTCTGTAATCGAATAAACGTAAAAAGGACTTCCGCCGACTACAATAGGTAATTTTTTATGATGTAAGATTTGATTAATAATTTTAAAAGCTTTTTGCTGAAATTCGGCCGAGCTAAATTCTTCGTTAGGCTCCAGAATATCAATAAGATAAGAGGGAATTGTTTGTTGGGACAGGTCGCGACCTGTCCGTACGCGGCCTGTCTCTGTTATAATATATTCATTTTTGTCTTTTCCGGTGCAAAGATCGAGATAGCGATAAATTTGCCTAGAATCGGCCGAAATAATTTCACCGTCAAATTTGACGGCTAATTCCACTCCCAGTCTAGTTTTTCCGCAGGCCGTCGGACCTACAACCGCCACCGCTTTGGGCAAATTAAATTTATCTTTTTGCATAAATTTCTAATTTTTAAAATTGACAATTACTTTAGTTTTGCATCATTCGGACAACGCGACGCATAATACTGCCGAGAACTCTTTCTTCACCAATTAAATCGAGAGCTAAATTGGCCAAGCCCATTGGGGTGACGTCTTGAAAATCCCTTAATTTGCCGGTTTTATCAATGATGTTAATAACATCTTTAGGGTAGATAAAATCGACCTCTATCGGCTTGGCAAAAGGCAGATCCTCCGGCCAGTGATTTTTTTCTAGAACTTTTTTAATTTCCGGCAGATGCGCTCCTCCACCACAAAGTAAAAAATTGTGAGGTAAAAGATCGTTACCAACAAATTCGCCTAGCGCCAATTCCACACCGGAAAGCCAAACTTGACAATCTTCTTCCAAAATACTTTGGAGTTTTTGCATTAGTTGGGGTCCCAGATCTCTTTTAGAATAGCGAATTTTTAATTTTTCCGCTTCTTCGAAACTGATATTTAATTCATTCGCTAAGCGCTTGGTAAAAGCTCGGCCACCCAAAGCGAACATTTTAGTTCCCTCAATTCCACCGTTACGTACGACGGCAATATCGGTGGTGCCACCGCCAACATCGATAAAAACAGCTGAGAATTCCACGGAATTTTCTGTTCCCAAAGAACGAGCTACGGCGTACGGTTCAGCGGCGATAGATAACAAATCTAAACCCAACTCATTGACGATACTTTGCAAGGCGCCCAAATGAATCATTGGCGCGTACGAATTAAAAACGGAAATGGAAACTTCTTTGCCTTGAAAACCCAAAGGATTGGTGACTCGATAGCCGTCAATTTTAACGTCCACGATGGCGGCGTTAATTAATTTAATATCAATTTCCGAATGTCCGGTTTCCCAAGCCAATTGTTGACGAATACGGTCAAAAGCTTTCCATTGAACCTTTTGAACAATATTTTTGAGCTCGGGCATATCGATTTTAAGTTGTGGCCTTAATCTTTCATAGCGAACGGTTACGGTGGTTCCTTTGACCAATTCTCCGGCGATACCCACAATACATTGTTCGGGCACAAATTTTAGTTTTTCGGAAGCTTCAGCAACAGCTTTACTGCAAGTTTCTACGACGCCTTCAATATCGGCGACGGCGCCCGAAGTCATATGACCCGATTTTTGTCTGGCGCGACCGACGCCAACGACAATCCCTTTATCTTCTTGCGAATCTATTTGAAAAATTAAAGCCTTGACAAATTCGGTGCCAATATCAAGAGAAAGCGCGTGGTTAGCTGAATTTTGTTTTTGACCGAAGATATTTTGCCAAAGAGACATAAAAAATTTCTAATTTCTAATGGGCATGACAACATAGCTAAAATCAACCAAAGGTTTTTCCGTTTTTTTATCAATACCTTGAATTAAGGAGGGACCGTCACTTCCATTTAAGAAAAATAAAATTTCTTCCTCACTGATACTGTTTAATCCGTCCTGTAAAAATTGATAATTGAAAGTAACTTCGAATTTTTCTCCTCTAGTTTCTGCTGGCAGACTGGCGTGATGTTCTCCCAGTTCTCCTCCGGTTGCGTGTAAGGAAATTTTATCTTCTTCCAGCGCTATTTTTAAATCTTTGGTTTGAGTGGCGGAAAAAATGCCGGCGAGGCGTAAAGATCCCAATAATTCTTCTTTATTTATTCGAGCTTCAGCTTTAAAACTGGTAGGAATTATCTGCTTATAATCGGGATATTGACCTTCAATTAAACGGCTGACGAAATAAACACCTTCATTTTGAAAAGCAATTTGATTCTCAGAAGTGATAATTGTAATCGGTTCTGAATTTTCACCAAAAATTCTTTCAGCTTCCTGCATACTTTTTCCTGGTACAATCAAAACAATCTCTTTATCGGATTTTTGTAAGAGTTTTATCGTTTTTTCGGCTAAACGATAACCATCAGTGGCGGCAATTTTAACCTCGTCTTGATTGATTGTTAAACAAACGCCGGTTAATTCCAATTTTGTTTCCAAAGTGGCGAGAGAAGGAGCGACTTTTTTGATGGCTTCGCTAAATAAACTACCTTGGACTTGAAAATTTTCACCTTCTTTGATTTGGGGAATCAAAGGAAAATCTTCAGCGGGGATGGTTCGTATTTTTGACTTAAAACTGGCGCTGGTTATTTTTAGAACCTGTTTTTCTTGTTCCAATGTGAGCTGGTCATCCTTGGAATTTTGAACAAAACTGGAAAGTAAATGAGCAGGTACAGTTATTTTACCCTCTTTTTCCACTTTAGCGCGAACATAGCTGATCACTCCAATTTCCAAGTTGGTAGCTGATAATTTCAATAGTCCTTTTTCTGTTTCTAAAAGGATATTGCCTAAAATCGGCAAAGTAGGATTTTTTCCGACAGAACGTTCACAGCGAGCAATCCCTTTGCGAAGATTGTCGCGAGTACATATGATTTTCATGTTGAATCGTCAAGTTTAAATTTAAGAGCGAGGTTAGTTAGCGGCTGGTTCCCACTTTAATCTCTGTCCCGGTTCAAGAATTTCCACCCAAATTTGTCCCGGTACGAATTTGATTTCTTGACCGCTTTCGTCATAAAAGAATAATTTACTGCTAGCCGTAGACTTGTCTTTTTTCCAAGAACCTTTAATTTCTTGGCCATTTAGATAGTAGAAAGCTTCGCCTGAATCAGAACTGTCGAACCAAGGATCTCCCAGTTGAACGTTGTTATATTGACCCTCAATTTGAGCGGAAGCAGCAAAGAGAACGGCTACGTTTTTGGGCGCAATTCTCTTTCCGTTGTTACGGTCGGTATCTTCTTTACCATCCCAAGAACGGAGATAAGAGTTGGATTCTTTATCGTAATCATAGGCGGTATCGTAAGGGCTGGCAAAAGCTACTCTTAAATGACCACCGTTTGGTCGTTGATCCAAAGGAGCTTCGGCTTGATGAGGATATCCAACGAATTGATCTTCCATTCGGTAACCAAAAGCTTTGGCCCCCTCCAATAATTTGGCAAATTTAGCATAACCGGAATCAACTCCGCGAGGCATACCCTCTTTACGGTAGCAATATTGACCGGCCGACTTACCGGCATCGTTATTACAGTTCATATCATCAATAACGCCACTGTTTAAAAGTTCCATAAATTTTTCAATACTTGAGCGACCCCAATGAACAAAAATAGCGTCTAGTCCTTTGGCAATATGAACAAAATCGTGACGAGCGCTGCGCATAGAGCCGATATCTTCCGGATTGCCACAAACATAAACTCCCATCAAACGAGTGATAGAGGCAGTAATAACTGGCATTTCAAAGACCATATCCGCTTCGGAAAACCCAGAGGCTGGCCGAGCTGTAACGTCAGAAGGTTGCATTACGGCGAAAGGTCTGCGATTCCAATCGGCACAAGCGATACCAGATAGAGGGCTAACATTTCCGGTGTTAAGAATCGGTTGTTCCGCATTAACGGTAACGTTAGCATTTTGATTTTTCGATAGAAGATTATTCTTTTTGGATTTGCCCAAAATTAACCAGAGAACTAAAGAACCAACAATTATTCCGAGAGCGATGGCAATGATCATAGTTTTGTTTTCTTGAACTTTTTGGAGCATTTTTTCTTTCATTGATTTTTGGTTAATTTTAAATAATGAATTTAAGAATTTAATTTATTGTGATATGTTTTTTCAAAAAAGAAAAGTTTCAAAAGAAAATTCGTCGGAGGTGTTGGGGAATATGAACCAAAATTTCGTAAGGAATAGTCTCGCAAAGTTTGGCTATATTTAAAACAGAATTTTTATCTTTGGGATTTCGACTGATTAAAATAACTTTGTCGCCAACCTTTATTTCCGGTAAAGAGCTAACATCCACCAAACTAATATTCATACTTATTCGTCCAACGATCGGACAAAATTGTTCTTTAATTTTGTAATAACCTTTGTTGGATAATCGGCGATCTATTCCTTCGAAATAGCCGGCCGGAATAGTCGCTATTTTTGTGGTTCGATTAGCTCTATAAGTGATACCATAGCCGACGTATTCGTCTTTCTCGACTGTTTTAAGACCGGTTACAATCGTTTGCATTTCAAGAGTTGGTTTTAATTTGATTTTTGCGAAAGGAGAAGGATTAAAACCGTGTAAACCGATACCTAAACGAATTACGTTGGTTGTTTGAGCTAATTTATTTTCTGAAAATGGCGATTTAGTCCTATTTTCAGTCCAATTGGTATAATAGCTACCGCCGGTGGCGGCCAAATGGAAAAATTTAATTTGAGGAAATTCTTGGCGCCAAAGTTGGCTGGCTTTTTGCCAATTTTCAATTTGGTAAAGAGAATAATTTTTATTTTCATTATCGGCGTTGCAAAAATGAGAGCAAAGACCGTCGAGAATTAGATGAGGATTTTGTTTGATCAGTTGGATGGCTTCCGAAATTTCTTTAATTAAAATACCTTGCCTGTGCATACCGGTGTCGATTTTTAAATGAAAATGTTGCGGTTTAAATAATTTTTTCGTCAAGTTCTTTAATTGGTTCAAACTAGTGATTGTAAAAGCAATATTTTTTTGGCGATTAGCGACAATGTCTTCGTTTCTAGTAAAACCGATTATTAAAATGGGCGATTTAATTTTTGCATTTTTAAGAGTGTTAGCTTCAAAAAGAGAATCTACCACCAAAAAAGCGATTTTTTCTTTATCCAGTATTTTGGCCGTTAAGACTAGATCGTGACCATAAGCGTTGCTTTTAAGGACGGGCGCTATTTGATGGTGAGGAAATTCTTGTTGAAAAGAATGCAAATTAGTTAAAAGATGTTTTTTAGAAACAAAAATCTCAATCAAAGGATGATGTCCGTTAAGATTTTTTTTAATTTGGCGTAAAAAATCAAAGATTCTCATTTTGGCTCATTAACTCATTAAAATATGGACAATTTGGATAAAATGTCATTTAAGCTTAATCATAAAGATAAATCAGCTTTAGCTTCCAGCGTTTGCCAATTCTGGAAAAAGACTTTTCTCTTTTCTTGACTAATTTTTTGCCATTTAAAATAAACGACAGGAATTAACATAGCAGCATTATCTCCGGTTAACTCGAAAGGAGGCCAATTCACTTTGAGGCGGGAGCTAATCAAAAACAGTTCTTCAGACCAGCGTTTACGCAGTAAATGGTTGGCGGAAACTCCTCCTCCCAAAAGGGCCGTTTTAAAAGAATGTCTGGCTAAAGCTTTTTTGGTTTGAGAAAGCAGGCTTTCAACAGCGACATCCTCAAAAGCTTTGGCTAAATCTTGTTTTTGCTTTCGGGTTAAAGGAAGATTGAGATCCGGTTTAGGTTTTTGATTAAAAATGGATTTAGAGTTAGATTTGGGTAAAAAAGATAAAGCTTTGTAAAGAACAGCCGTTTTAAGTCCGGAAAAAGAAAAATTTAAAGCGGGATTTTTTTGGAGAGGAAGAGAAAAAGAAAAATCAGGCTCTCCTTTGCGAGCCAATCGACTTAATGCGGCTCCTCCCGGATAGCCGAGGCCTAAAATTCGCGCTACTTTGTCAAAAGCTTCACCGACTGCATCGTCCAAAGTCTCACCTAAAATTTCGTATTGCAAATGTTTTTTCATTTTAATCAGTAGCGTGTGGCCACCGGAGACTAAAAGGGCCAGTAAAGGAAAAGGATTATCGGTTAGAGAAAATTGTTGGGGTAAAGATTTGGTCCAAGCTGAATAGATGTGAGCTTCTAAATGATTAACGGGAATCAAAGGTTTTTGCCAATCTCGGCTTAGTTGTTTGGCAAAATTAACGCCCGTCCAAAGAGCGGGAATCAACCCCGGTCCTTGAGTTACTCCGATTAAATCAATTTTTGCTTGTGCCATTTTACTACTTTTAAATCCCGCCTTTTGGCAAGCGGATTCGAAGACAAGCGGTAAATTTTTTTGATGTTCTCGAGCGGCTAAAGTTGGTACAACTCCGCCCCAGCGAGCGTGCAATTTTATTTGGGAAGAGACAACATGAGAAAGAAGTTCAATTCGTTGGTTTTTAATTTCTCCAATAGCGATAGAAGTTTCATCACAAGAAGTCTCGATGGTCAAAATAAGCATTTAGATTTATTTTCTTGGTTATTTTTAAATACTTATCCTCCCAGCATACTACTTAAACCTCCCATGTTTTCCATCATTTTTTTCTGAATAGAACGCATAGACCGGTTAAAGCATTTACGGAGATTTTTAGTTAATTTCGGGTGGTTGGGATCATCAATTTCTACATTTAGAACTTCCATCGCGCCGTTGAGAGTGATTCTTACTCCATCGTATTCTTCGGTGTGACTTACTTCTTCCATTTGTTTTTTCATCTGGCGCAAGCGTTTAAGCTCTTTAAGCTGTCCTAGCATGGTTTTTAGTTAAAAATAAATTTTCAATTTTAGATTTTTAATTTGAAGGAGTAACACCATTTTCTGATTTTTCTTGTTCTAATCCCTCATCGGTTAAGAAAAAATCTTTTTCATCGCCGGGAACGAAAATTTGTTGAGCGTTTTGTCCTAAAATGATAACAAAATCAGCATCAATAGAGGGCTCTTTGTAGAGAGAAATTTGTCCATCAAAACGACGGGAAAGGTCATCTAGACTAAAAGGTTTACGTCCTTCGGCGTTGTCGTAAATAATGGTTTGTTTAATATTATCTAAATTTAAGGTTATTTTATCAATCAAAGAAGCGGAAGTCAAATTTTTTCTATTTGCTCCGGAGACAACAGGCAAATGAGAGTCAGCTTTTCTTTGCCAAAGAAAAACATTAGCCAAGTTAAAATCACCTTCCACGATTTGATAATTTTTACTGCGTAAAATATCGCGAGCTTTATCGCCTAAATTGGTTAATCCGGGAGTGGTAATAACGGCTACTCGCGCTTGTTCTTGATTGCGAGCTTTTTCTTGTCTATCAGCGATGTCAAGTTGTAAAATGTAATTAGCTAATTTACGAATCTCGTAATAATTACCTGAACGTGGGCGTAGAGTGTAAGCGCGAATTTGGCCGATAGTCGGATTATAATCTTCTAGTAATCCTTCCGGACTGTTATCCAGAACTTTGTTCACAATTTTACTTTCATCAATGTCTTTAATTAGTAATAAAAATGGAAAATAATCGGAAAATCCAATATCCGTCTTAACGTTATCTTGAATAATTTTAAGTATTTGATTAAAAAAATCCAAACTTTCTTTCAGTCCTCTCTTCTCAAAAAATTTATTTTTCAGAGATTCAATAACTTGTTGCTGACGTCGAGCTCGTCCAAAATCGCCACCGGCAATATGACGGACACGAACGTATTTGAGAGCGGTAGCACCGTCTAAATGATGGGGACCTTTTTCGATGGCAAAGGTTTGGTAACTGAAATTGGGTCCGGGATAACGATTGTCGTAAATATCATTTTCCACTTGAACGTCCACTCCGCCCAAAGTGTTGACTGCTTCTTCGAAAGCGGAAAAATTAACCATAACATAGTAATCGATTTTCTGGCCGGTTATTTCGCTGACGGCTTGTTCCAATATTTCAATGCCTTTTTGGTGGCCACCCATTTTTAAGCCGTAAACATAAAGAGCGTTGATTTTGGTAAAAAGCTTAGTGTTGGGTACGGCTACATATAAATCACGAGGAATAGAAATAAGAGAACTTTGATAAGTGGTTGGGTTAATGCTGGCTAAAATGATAGTATCGGTTAAATCACTGCCCGGATAACCGGGAACAGCTTTTCCAAGTAATAAAATATTAATTCTTTCGTGAGTGCCTTTTTGAGGGAAAGTTTTTTCTTTAGCAAAATCTAAAAGTCCAAACTGACGTTTGTATTCATTTTTTGTCGCTTCGTCGATGGTGGCGACATTATTAAGACCTGACAAGTCAGGTGTTTCTACCGCAAAAGTATTTTCGGGAGAAGTATCAACGGTTGGTGGCTTAATATTACCAAAAGTGATTTTTTCCGAGACATTCCAAACTCTAAAAAAAAATTGACCAACCAGAAAAGATCCAATCAAAAGAGGAAGGACAATAAAAATAAGAACCAGATATTTCCAGCGAGACATAAGAGATGTTAAATTTCTAAAATATTTCGTATTTGTATTATCCTCTTTTCCTGCGATATTTTTCCAGTACTTTTAGACGAGCAATCTCCCTTTCTAATCCAGATTCTAATTTGGCGAATTCTTGTTTATCGACACCCATTTTTTTGGCTTTTTCAATCATTTCCTCGGCTTTTTTCTTAGCTAGTTCAATTTTTTCTCTCTCTAATTCTTCCACTCTCTCGGCTTTTTGTAAAAGCAAACGCACGGTGTTTTCTCTAATTTCAATGATGCCTTCAGAAACGGCCATTGTTCTTTCTTTGGGAGTATTATGGTCTTGCAATTCGGTTATCTTGGCTTCACCCGGTTTAATAACGGAAACAAGTGGCGTGTGAGAAGGTAGAATGGTGATTTCTCCTTCCAAAGTATTAATAATCAGCTTGGTAGCTGGTTGTTGATAAATAATTTGCTCGGGAGTAATCATCCGTAGCAGAAAAGTAGAAGACATAGTACTAAATAAAGATAATAAATAAATTTTTAATTCACCCGATAAAATTTCTATTTGGTCTTTCCTTCAATAATCTCTTGAGCGATATTGTCAGGAACACGATTATAATGAGAAAATTCCATAGCGTAAGTGGCTCGACCTTGGCTCATAGAGCGAAGTTGGGTGGCATAACCGAACATATTAGCCAAAGGAACTTTACCGGTAATAATTTTCAAACGTAAAATTCCTTGTTCACGATCTTCCATATTTTCGATTTGTCCTCGGCGAGAATTGAGATCTCCCACGATATCACCCATAAATTGTTCTGGGGTTACAGCCTCGACTTTCATAATTGGTTCGATGATAAAAGGTTTTCCTTGTCGCATAGCTTCTTTAAAAGCCATGGAAGAGGCAATTTTAAAGGCGGCTTCCGAAGAATCAACATCGTGATAACTTCCGTCAAACAAGGAGGCTTTAACGTCCACAACGGGATAGCCGGCAATGACTCCGCTACCCAAAGCTTCTTTGACGCCTTTTTCACAGGCAGGGATAAATTCGTTGGGAATAGCCGCTCCTTTGATTAGATTGGCAAACTCAAAACCTTGACCGGCTTCTTGAGGTTCCAGACGGAGGAAAACGTGTCCATATTGACCGCGACCGCCACTTTGACGAATATATTTTCCTTCTGCTTCCGAAGTTTGACCGATGGTTTCCTTGTAAGCGACGCGGGGTTTGCCCATAGTGGCCTCCACTTTAAATTCTCTTTTCATTCGATCAACTAAAATTTCAAGGTGAAGTTCACCCATACCGGCGATAATAGTTTCGGCTGTTTCTTCATCGGTATGAACTTTAAACGTAGGATCTTCATCGGATAATTTTTTAAGAGCCAAGCCCATTTTTTCTTGATCAGCTTTAGTTTTTGGTTCAATAGAAGCGGAAATAACCGTATCCGGAAATTGCATACTTTCGAGAATAATAGGATTATTTTCAACGCAGAGGGTATCACCGGTAGTGGTATTTTTCAATCCTACCATGGCGGCAATATCGCCGGCGTAAATTTCTTGGACATCTTCCCTTTTATTGGCGTGTAAACGAACTATTCGGCCAACTCTTTCTTTTTGGTCCTTGGTGGCGTTTAAAACATAGGAACCTGTTTGAAGTGTTCCCGAATAAACTCTAAAAAAGCAGAGATTACCAACAAAGGGGTCGGTAGCCAGTTTAAAAGCTAAGGCGGAAAAGGGCGCATTATCTTCTACCGGACGAGTAATAATTTCGTGAGTAGCGGGATGAAAACCGGTGATTGCCGGTTTTTCAAGCGGAGAAGGCAAATAGTCGATAATCATATCCAACAGTTTGATCACGATTACGCTTCTCCCGTCACCGCCGGTTACGGGAAATAATTTACCTGCCAAAGTAGCTTCACGGAGAGCATATTTTAATTCTTCATTAGAAAGTTTTCCGTCTTCCAAAAAAACTTCGATTAGCTTGTCGTTGGTCTCGGCAACTTTTTCGGCTAAAATATTGCGATATTCTTCGACCTTGGCCATCATTTCTTCCGGAATGATTGTTTCGCAAAGCTCAGTGTGCGCGTCATTAGTGTAAATATAAGCTTTCATAGCGACCAAGTCAACCAAACCTTTAATTCCCTGTTCTTCGCCGATGGGCAGAGTAATAGCTACGGCGTTGGAACTTAATCTTTCGTGAATAGATTTTAAGCTCATATAAAAATCGCCGCCTGTCTGATTGATTTTATTAATGAAACAGATGCGGGGAACGCTATATTTGTCGGCTTGACGCCAAACAGTTTCCGATTGAGGTTCTACACCCATTTTACCGTCAAAAACCACAACGCCTCCGTCTAAGACCCGCAAAGAGCGTTCTACTTCTACGGTAAAATCAACGTGACCGGGTGTATCGATAATATTGATTTGGTATTCTTTTTTTCCAGCTTCTATCTGGCCGTTAGCATCAAAAGTTGAAGGAGACCAGAAACAAGTAGTGGCGGCAGCTGTGATGGTGATTCCTCGTTCTCTCTCCTGTTCCATCCAGTCCATAGTCGCTTCACCTTCGTGCACTTCGCCGATTTTGTGAGTGATACCGGTGTAATACAAAATTCTTTCGGTGGTAGTGGTTTTTCCGGCGTCAATGTGAGCGATAATCCCGATGTTACGGGTTTTTTCGAGAGGATAACTTCGAGGCATAGCGTAAGATTAATTTTCAATAGAGATTTTTTACAATTTATCTTACATCGAAAAATATAAGAGTGTCAATTACACGAATAACAAAGGCATACAGCAAGACGTTTTTAGCAAATTATTTTCTGGCCACCAAGTACCAGATCACAATACCAAGAGTCCACCAAGGAAAAACACCAATTACGGGCAATAATTCCAGAATAAAGACCATAAATACCAAAAAAACGGAAAAAATCACCGCTCGAGAGGAAAAAATCAGTAAAAAAAGAAGCAACAAAAGAGAGGTAATATCCAAAGTTTGAGGAATGAGAGAAAGTTGATTCCAAGTGACTAAATCAAAAAAATCGTTAATAATGGCAATAGTTAAACCTAAAAAGAAAAAAATTAACAAATTATCACTACCAAACAAATTAAAATCGTTTTTTGGTTTTTCGGTTATAACTTCACTTCGAGAGAGCTCTTTTTTTTCTTCCGGCATAACTTGAATTTTAAAAAATAATTTGACTATTTTTATTTGTGAAATAAAATAACTATAATCAGTTTACCACAATAAAAAAATAAAATTATAAAGAAAAAAATATATGTGGAGTTTATTTGGAGGCGATAAAAATAAATTGGTCGGTATTGATATTGGGACTTCGGGAATTAAAGTGGTCGAATTGGAACATTCTCCAAGTTTGCGGGAAGTGTATTTAAAAAATTACGCCTTAGTCGGTTTCAAGGAAAATTTACCTCAAAAGGAGCGAGAGAGGCGCATTACCAAAGAAGAAATAGTGGAACTTCTGAAAGCCACTTTAACTCAAGGTAAAATTAAGACCAAAAATGCTTCTTTTTCCATACCGTCTTTTTCCAGTTTTTTGTCTTTTGTAACTATGCCCAGGGTTAGGCCGGAAGATCTCAAAAAGGCGATAACTATCGAAGCTCAAAAATTCATCCCCGTTTCATTGGAAGAAGTGGTTTTGGGTTGGGAAGTAATCGATGAACCGGAAGGTAAAGATATTTCCAACATTCGTGATCAGAATAAAATGAAAGTGTTGCTTCTAGCCGTTCCCAGAGATATTGTAAATCGCTATAAAGAAATTGCTAACGCTTGCGGTTTAAAATTACAAAATTTGGAAGTTGAAGCTTTTCCTCTTTTACGATCGCTCACACAAAATTATCAGAAAACTTTTGTAATTGTAGATATCGACTCTCGAGTTTGTAATTTATTGGTTGTCTCGGGGGGAAGTTTAAGGGGGGCTCGAAATATTGGTCTCGGCGGCGATGATTTAACAGAGATTTTGGTTCGGAGTATCAATATTGACTATGATCGAGCGGAAGAGCTAAAGAAAGAGGAAGGTTTTCACAACAAGCAGGTGGCTGAGTTGTTCGTACCGGTTCTGGGTAATGTGATCGATGAAGTTAAAAGAGTAATATCGATGTACAAAAGTAAAAATCCCAACAAAGAGATAGACGAAATAATTTTGAGTGGAGGTACGGCCGATTTGAAAGGATTGGTGGATCTTTTCACCAGTAAATTAAATTTGCCAACTGTTGTGGGAGATCCGTGGAAAAAATTAACAATTGATGAACAAGTCAAAAAAGCTGTGGTTGAAAGAGGCACAACTTTCTCTATTTCTATTGGATTGGCGTTAAAGAATGAATGATCCTTCGGTAAAATTCGTCTTAATAAATTGAAAATTTTTAAAATAAAAATATGGATGCTCGTAAAGGCATAGTTGTTTCTAGAACTAATTTAGTGGAAACTAAAAAAGAAGTTCCGGTACCTTGGAAAGGAGTTTTCTTTCTATTTTTTCTGACTTTTTTTCTTTGGCTGGGAACATTTATTTATAGTCGCGGAGTGAGCAATCAAATTACTGATTTGCAAAATCAAATTGTAACTTCCAAACAGACTCGAGACTATAAAAAAATTGCTTTGGTGGCTGATAGCGAAAGTCGCCTTCAATCAATCAAACAAATTTTAGACAAGCGATCCGATTGGGAAAATTTATTAAAAAAGATAGAAGAAAATACTATTCCGGATGTGACTTATACTCAAATGGATGCAACCTTACAAGAAGGTGCGGGATCGGTCGGCACAGTCGGCCAAGATTCCCTAGTAAGTTCGTCAGGAAAAAGTTGCACAGTCGATTTCAGCGGAACAACCAAAGGGTTAGATAATTTAGCTAGACAGATTGCTGTTTTTCAGGAGAGTAAAGACGTTAACGGAGATGTTTTTGCCAGAGACGCTTCTATTCAAAAAGTGGAGATTAGAAAAACCGATACAGCCGAAGGCGACAACAAAGGCATTGTCGATTTTGTGATTCAGGTTGAGTTAAATCCAAATATTCTTGATCCTGAGAATATCAATAAAAAAAACTTAACGACCCAAGAAGCTCCCCAATAATTATTTAACTTTTAAATTTTTAATTTGATGTCAAAAATAAGAATTTTAATTTTTCCTCTGGTGTTGTTTTTTTCTGTTCTTATTATCTGGTTCGGCATCAAGCCAGTTTTTGATAATGCAAGAAAACTGGATACAGTGAAGAAATTGGAATTACAAAAACTGATAGAGCAAGAAAAAAGTTTGCAAGAAAGAACAGAAAGGATTGTGCAAGAAGAAAACGAAAAAAATCAATTAAGTTTGGTTTTTTCGGCTCTGCCAACGCAAAAAGAAGTCAAAAGCGTTATTGCCCAAATTGAGTTCATTGCTAACGAAAATAAAATTACTTTAACCAGTATTTCAGCAGAAGATAAGTCAGAGGGCAATGCTATAGCGGCAGTAGCCGGTGTTCCGGATACGGGAGGATATAAAATAATTAACGGCACTATTGAAGTGAGTGGTGGCTATGGTCAACTGAAACAACTAATTCGCAGTTTATGGAAGCTGGAAAGAATAATCAATATTACCAAAATTTCAATTAATAATGTTGCTAGCGGAGGAGACCAGGGATCGGTTGGCCGATACTCTGTTAATTTTAGAGCTTACTGGCAACCGGAAATTACTGAACAGATGATTAAAACGGGTCTGGAGAGTAAAGAAGCTAGTCCCAACAGCACTCTTACCCCTTTGGTTCCCTAAAAATTTTTAAAAGCTAAAATCATAAATTATGTCAAAAAAAAATCTGGTAACTTTATCTATATTATTGATTTTTATAGTAGTTGGAGCTTCGGGATTTCTTTTTTGGAATGATATTGGTTCCTATCTCGGTTTTAGTGATAATCAGAATAAAATTCAGCAAAATCTAAGTGGTTCTCCGATAACGATTAGCGCTGGAAATCAACAAGTTGTTATTCCCCCAACTCTTTCCACTGATGTTTTAGATAAATTGGAGAGTGAATTGACGGAAAATGCCGGGATGCCTTTAAAAGTAGAAAAAAAAGGGAATCTACTACCTTTTGGAATTCAGTAATACGTGTAATTTTTTATTATGGATTCTCCTAGCGTCAAAAATGAAATAGCCGAATTACTCAAATATATTCCCCGAGAAGCGGCGGAAAGATATAAAATGATTGTCTTGGAAAAAACTGGCAATCTTTTGAAAATCGGGATGGTTGATCCCAACAATTTAGAGTCGCAAGATGCTCTGCGTTTTATTTTAAATCGGCATAATCTTCAAGCGGAAGTTTATGTAATTGAAGAAGATGAATTGCAAAGAGAAATCAAAAAATATGATGCTGCCAAGCAGGCGATCGGCGAAGCATTAAAAGATTTGGAAGAAGAAGAGAAAAAAGAGAAGCAAGAAGATAATCAAGGCGACAAAAAAGAAAAAAAAGTCGAAGAACTTTTTGAATCGGCTCCAGTGGCAAAAATTGTGGACGTGATTATTGAAAATGCGGTGGAGGGTGAAGCGAGTGATATTCATATAGAGCCGGAAGAAAATCAAGTAAAAGTTCGTTTTCGAGTCGACGGAGTTCTTCATTCCAGTCTTTTTTTGCCTAAAAACATAGGTCCTTCTATTGTTTCCCGAGTTAAAATTCTTTCCAATTTGAAAATTGACGAAAAGAGAAAACCTCAAGATGGTCGATTTAAAATAAAATACAAAGGACGTAATATCGATCTGCGTATTTCAATTATGCCGGTTGCCGAAGGCGAAAAAATTGTGATGAGAGTTCTGGATGTTAAAAAGGGGCAAGCTGATTTAGAAGGATTGGGTATCTGGGGAAGAGCCAGAGAAATTGTGGAAAAAGAGATCAAAGAACCTTTCGGTTTAGTTCTAATTACCGGACCGACCGGTTCGGGAAAATCGACAACTCTTTACACTCTTCTTTCAATGTTGGATCGAGAAGAAAATAATATTGTTACCTTGGAAGATCCGGTAGAATATCGGATCGAAGGAATCAATCAAAGTCAAATTTATCCTGAAATAAATTTTAATTTCGCCACCGGGCTGCGTTCTATTTTGCGTCAAGATCCGGATATTATTATGGTAGGGGAAATTCGCGACGAAGAAACGGCTGAATTGACTGTCCACGCAGCTCTAACTGGTCATTTAGTTCTCTCAACTTTGCATACTAACAATTCAGTAGGAGCAATACCTCGCTTAATAGATATGAAAGCGGAACCGTTTCTTTTATCTTCGAGTTTACGAGTCTTAATTGCCCAAAGATTGGTAAGAAAAGTTTGCGATTATTGCCGAGAGGCTTATACTCCTAATGAAGTAACAGCTAAGAAAGTAAAGGAAATTTTAAAGAGAATTCCGGAGGAAGTTAAACAGTCAGCCGGAATTTCAGAAATTACCGAAATAAAATTTTATCGTGGAAAAGGCTGCGAACACTGTTCTAACACCGGAATGAAAGGTCGGCTAGGAGTTTTTGAAGTATTTAAAATTAATGATAAAATGAAACAGATAATCGAAGCGGAAAATCTCAAAGGAGAAGTTCTTTGGGAAGAATTTTATCATCAAGGTGCGATTACGATGAGAGAAGACGGGATTATTAAGGTTTTACAAGGTCTGACAACGATTGAGGAAGTGGAAAATTCTACTGCCGATACGGCTAAGGAAAAAACTTTCGAGGCGACAAAAGACGATTTAGATAAAGTAGAGATAGAAGAAAAAAGAACGGAAGAAGTTGAAGTCGCGGAGAAAGTGAAGACAACGGAAGAAATTTTGAAAGCGGAAAGAGCCAATCCAGTATTTTCTTCTTAGCTTTTTCGAGTTTCAATATTTTTATTTAATTTAACAAAATGAAATCAAAAAATAAAAAGGTGTTGATTGTGGAGGACGATCCTTTTATTGCTGATGTCTATACTTTAAAGTTGGAAAGCGAGGGTTATAACGTTGATTTGGCTGAAGACGGTTTGCGTTGTTTGGAAAAAATGCGAAAAAATAAATATGATGTGGTTTTGTTGGATATTATTATGCCCAATATGGACGGCTTTGCTACTATGGAAAGAATTAAAATGTCTCCGGAACTTAATACCACTCCTGTGATTATTTTAACCAATTTAAGTCAAAAAAAAGATATCCAGAAGGGGATTGATTTGGGGGCGGTTGATTATATCATCAAAACTCGTTTTACACCGACTGAAGTGCTGAAAACAATTGATAAAGTTGTTGGCGAAAAATAAAGGTAGTTAGTTATTTAAATAATAAAAATAATAAAAATGTCTTCAATTGTTCGAGCTGAACAACAATTAAAAAAACTTTTAGAGGTTGTTATTCAACAAGGAGCTTCCGACTTGCATTTATCTGTGGCTAGACATCCAACCCTAAGAATAGATGGGAAATTGGTTCCTCTTTCCAGTGAAAATATTTTGACCCGCAAGGACGTCTTCGATCTTTGTAGCGCTCTCATTAACGAGGATCAATTGGAAAATTTAAAAAAAGAATTGCAAATCGACTTTACTTATGAGCTGGAAGGAAAAATGCGATTTCGAGTGAATATTTTCTTTGAAACTGGTAATCTAGCGGCCGCTTTGCGTTTAATTCCTTTTAAAATTCGAACCTTAGAAGAACTAAAATTGCCATCGATTTTACACCAAGTAATTCGTCAAAACCAAGGGTTAGTATTGATTGTCGGGCCGACAGGCGTTGGTAAATCAACTACCTTGGCCGCTTTGGTCGATGAAATAAATCATACTCGAACGGAACATATTATCACAATTGAGGATCCGATTGAATATATTTATAATCCCGATCGTTGCATTATTAATCAAAGAGAAGTCTATAAGGACGTTAAAACTTTTGCCAATGGTCTCAGAGGTTCTTTTCGAGAAGACGTGGATGTTCTGTTGGTTGGGGAGATGAGGGATGCGGAAACTATCGCTACAACCATCACGGCGGCCGAAACGGGTCACTTGGTGATGGCAACTCTGCATACCAATGATTCAGCTCAAACAATTGACCGAATTATTGATATTTTTCCCGCTTCTCAACAACAACAAATCCGAGCTCAACTTTCCAGTATTTTAGTAGCGGTTGTTTCCCAAAGATTAATTCCCCGAATTGGTGGCGGTCGAGTTCCGGCAGTGGAAGTTCTATTAAATAATGATGCAGTGAGTAATCTAATTCGAGAAGGTCAAGTTCACCAGATTGTCAATGTTCTGGATACTTCTCTAGAAGAAGGAATGATCTCGATTAATCGATCTTTGGCCGAGTTGGTTAAAGAAGAACAAATCACTTTGGAAAATGCCGAAAATTATGCGACCGATAAGCACACCTTGCATATGTTGTTAAGATAAAATAAAAATTTTTATGGATATAAACTTTAATCAGTCAGCTAAGAATCCGAAAGTAGCGATTGACCAAATAAATCAAGCTAATCAGCCAAAAAAAACGGCGCCGATTAGAGTTGAAAAAAGAACAATTGAAGAAGAAAATAAACCTGTGGATGCTTTTGGTTTTGCGAAGTCTTTTTTTGGGCGAATGAAAGAAAAAGAGCTAGTAACTTTTTTTCGAGAATTATCGATTTTAGTGGAAGCCAGAGTCCCTCTTATTAGGGCTTTGAAGTCTATTCGTTCGCAAGAACATAGTCAAGGAATGAGTGAAATGGTGGCTGATTTTCAAAGAAGAATAGAAGGAGGCAACCAATTGTCAGAGGCTATGGAAGAATATGATCGCTATTTTTCACCCCTTTATATCAACGTGGTAAAAGCTGGTGAAACTTCCGGTCGTCTTGAGGTCGTGCTTAATTATTTGGCGGACAGTCGAGAAAAAAGTTATGAACTTCGAAGGAAAATAATCGGCGCTTTAATCTATCCAGCGGTTATTATGGCGGCTTTTCTGGGAGTTTTTGTCTTCTTAATGATTTTTGTAATGCCCAATTTAAGTAAAACTCTGATGGATTCAGGCACTAAGCTTCCTTGGACAACTAAAATAGTCATGGGGATTAGTGGATTCGTAACCAATTATTGGTTTTTTTTATTGTTTATTTTGATGAGTTTCGGTTTGGGAATTTTCTACTATTTAAAAACCAAGGAAGGAAAAAGACAGTGGGACGTGATAATTCTAAATTTGCCAATTTTCGGAAATTTGTTTCGCTATATGTATATGAATATGTTTGCCGATAACTTGGGGCTTTTACTTAGAGAAAGTGTACCGATTACGCGATCGTTGGAAATTACGGCTGATATTATGGGTAACCATATTTATGCCGATGTGATTATGGATTGTGTCAAAGAAGTTCAACGAGGAGGAATGATCAGTTTAGCGTTGGAGAAAAGCAAATATTTTCCCAATGTGGTACCTCAAATTTTGAGAGTGGGTGAAGAGTCAGGTAAGACGGCTGATACTTTAGCAACGATTGCTAATTATTACAGTAAAGAAGTTAATAATTTGACTCAAAATATGATGGCCCTGATTGAACCGATCTTAATTCTATTTTTAGGGGTAGGTGTGGCGATTATAGTGGCTTCGGTTATTATGCCAATTTACAATATGGCTGGTAGTATGTAAAAGATAAATTTTTAATTCACCTAATTCAATTAATTTATTAGCTTATCCGAAATTTTTATGTATTTATTTCTAGGATCTTCTCGACAGGATGACTTGTCCACTAAAAATAAATACATAAAAATTGCAAATATCTATTGCTTGACTAAAAATAATTTTGTTAGATAATGATAAAGTCAATTAAAATCCATTAAAATATTAAAATAAAAATGGAAAAACAAAATCGAAGGGGGGTGGAAATATGAGTTGCGGAAAATGTAAAAAAACTAAGAAAACTAAAAAAACCAAGAAAAAAGGTTTTACCCTTATGGAGCTTTTAGTGGTGGTGGCTATTATTGGAATTTTAGCCGCTATTGTTTTGGTTTCTTTGAATAGCGCGCGAAACAAAGGTAAAAATGCCGCTATTAAAGCTCAGATGGCTCAATTGCGATCAGCTGGCGAAATGTACAATGAAGAAGTCGGAGATTTCACAGGATGGTGTGCTAATTCAGAAGCAGCTAGAATCACCCAAGGAGCGATTGATTCGGGAGGAACTCTTCCTAACTGTGATGATAACAATGCAGCTTGGGCTTCGGAGATTACTTTGGTTGGCACAACCGATCTTTGGTGTGTTGATTCGACCGGTGTTTCAAAACAGATCACGGCTTCCAAAGGCGCAGACACAGTGGCTTGTCCATAATTTCTAAATGTTATATGTGCGCATGCGCATTTAAAAATGGACAGTTAAACAACAAACGTCCCGCAGATGCGGGACGTTTGTTAATATTTGCCTTTTTCTATTTTCATTGCTATAAAAAAGAGGATAGCAATTATTTCTTAATTAAAATCTATGACGGTTTTTCTTTTAGCGGTTTTATTTTTAGTAATTGGTAGTGTCGGGGGTTATTTAGCTCAAAATTTTTGGTCGCAAAAAAAGCAAGAAGGCGCTCTAAATAAAGCCGATAAAATTATGGATGATGCCAGATCGGAAGCCAAAGATTTGATTTTGTCAGCTAAAGAAAAGGCGGTAAAAGCTCTTTCGGAAATTAAGAAAGAAGAACAAATGCGTCGAAGGCAAATGGATAAAACTGAGGAGAGATTAGAAAAAATGGAAGGCAATATCTCTCGCAGAGAAGAAGATACTCGTCGAGAATGGGATGGACTCAAAAGAAAAGCGGGAGAAGTGGATAAAATTAAGACGGAAGTTCAAGAATTACGACAAGAGGCGTTAGACAAGTTGCGAACAATAACTAAACTTTCTCCTGAAAAAGCCAAAGAATTACTTTTTAAATCAGTAGAGAAAGATTACGAAGAAGAAGTCAGAAATTACGTAGCTGGTTTGGAAAAACGTAAAAAATTAGCCTTGGATGATAAAGCCAGAGAAATTATGACTTCGGCCATTCAACGTTATGCGGCTGGGCACGTGGTTGATCATACCACGTCTACTGTTTCCATTGGCTCGGACGAGGTTAAAGGCAGGATTATTGGTCGCGAGGGACGGAACATCAATACGATTGAAAGATTAACCGGAGCGGAAATTATTGTGGATGATACCCCTCAAGCAATTGTGGTGTCGGCTTTCGATCCGATTAGAAGAGAAATCGCCAAACAAACTCTAGAGCGATTGGTGGCTGATGGACGAATTCATCCGGCTAGAATTGAAGAAACCATTTTAGAAGTCAAACGAGATATTAATAAAAAAATAACGGAAGCGGGTGAAGCGGCTATGTACGAAATTGGGGTAACAGGTCTTGACCCTCGTTTAGTCAAGTTATTAGGACGTTTGCGCTATCGAACTAGTTATGGACAAAATATTTTACTTCATTCCATCGAAGTGGCTCATTTATCCGGCGCTTTGGCTGCCGAATTAGGTTTTGATATTGCCGTGGCCAAAAAAGCCGGTTTGTTGCACGATATTGGCAAAGCTATTGACCGTGAAGTTCAAGGAACGCACGTAGAAATCGGTATCAATATTTTGAAAAAATTTGGCATTGCCGAGAAAGTAATTGATGCAATGAAATCACACCACGAGGACTATCCTTTTGCCAGTCCGGAAGCGAGCCTAGTGGCTTCGGCTGATGCCATTTCCGCTGCTCGTCCCGGAGCGAGACGAGACAGTGTGGAAAATTATTTAAAACGCATTGAAGAAATTGAAGAAATAGCGATGTCCTTCCCAGAAGTGGAAAAAACCTATGCTATTCAAGCTGGGCGAGAGGTACGAATTTTTGTCTCGCCGGAGAAAATATCCGATTTAGATTCGGTTAAACTAGCTCGATCGGTAGCTGATAAAATTGAAGAAAATTTAAAATATCCCGGCGAAATTAAAGTGGTAATTATTCGCGAAACCCGCGTTATGGAATACGCTCGATAAAATTTGCATTTGCGTCATTGTGCGGATG
Organism: bacterium; assembly: GCA_021779255.1. GTDB lineage: Bacteria > Patescibacteriota > Minisyncoccia > CAIUEV01 > CAIUEV01 > JAJYBC01. The sequence continues at coordinate 36,299 of JAJYBC010000002.1, forward strand.
AATTTTGTATTGTTGTGCGGATGAATTTTGTATTGTTGTGCGGATGAATTTTGTATTGTTGTGCGGATGAATTTTGTATTGTTGTGCGGATGAATTTTGTATTTGTATTATTGTAGAGACGGGTCTCAGACCCGTCTCTTTTTATGTAATTAAAAAAAATTGAGGATTTTTTAATATTTTTTTTATTATTTTTTAATGATGTTTGGATTATAATTTAAATATGACCCAATTATTATTTCAAAATAAATATCGAATACCGTCCATTCGATTGAAAAAACACGATTATTCATTGTCGCGGTATTATTTTATTACAATTTGTACTCACAATAAAAAATATATTTTGGGAAAAATTATGAATAATAAAATGAAATTATCATGGGTGGGAAAAATTATTAATACCGTTTGGAAAAATTTACCCAAATATTACTCCAATTGTGTTTTAGATGAGTTTGTAATTATGCCCAACCATATTCATGGTATTATTTATATTAAAAATACCTCTGGAAATAAAAAACATACATTGTCGGACATTGTCCGATCGTTTAAATCGTTTTCAACGCGGGAAATTAATCGCGTGCAAAAAACACCAAAAAATTTATTATGGCAAACACGTTTTTATGAAAATATAGTCCGTGATGGAAATGCATTGGAATCAATCCGTCAATATATTCGGAACAATCCGTTAAAATGGTATCGCGATCGAAATAATTTTTATTTTGTTGAGAAAAAGAGACGGGTCTCAGACCCGTCTCTACAATAATACAAATACAAAATTCATCCATACAACAATACAAAATTCATCCATACAATAATACAAAATTCATCCATACAATAATACAAAATTCATCCATACAATAATACAAAATTCATCCATACAATAATACAAAATTCATCCATACAATAATACAAAAATACCTCCGTGTTCATGGGTTTTTAGACTGAGATGTCGAATCTTATTTGACTTCTTCGCAACGATCCTTAGTATCGCAGGAACAACCAGGGACAGTGCCGGTAGTACTGCCGTCATTGCAAGTAAAGATGCCAGTGCTGAAACCGGTAGCCGAAAAAGTATATCCCGAGTTAATAGTAGCTGCTGGAATATTACCTGACCAAGCGGCGTCAGCCAACATAGTGACAGTTGTTGAGCCTATTGTAACACTGTAGGTTATGCCTTGAGGAGCAGATTTGATATTGGCGTAAATTTTATCAGTTCCGGTGCCAGAAGCACAAGTCAAAGAACCCCCAGTTGTAGCGGCTGTATCAAATTTAATAGTGCGACAGCCTTCACTGGCGGCCATTTCATAACCTTTGGATAGTTCCATCATATCCGCTTTAGCTTTGGTGGCCAAGGCTTTTTTACGTCCGCCAGCCACGCTAACAACTACAATTGTGGTTAAAATTCCAATAATAGCCACTACCACCAACATTTCCACTAGCGTAAAGGCTTTTTGTTTTAGTTCTTGCATTTTTTGTTTACACTTTTAAAGATAAATTTTTTTAGTTCGAATATCCTTTAAAATTTTAATAAACCCCTTACTTTTTTAGTCGGCGCATCCCCCGCTAACTGAACAAAAACAGCCGGAATTTTTACAGGAATAGAGAGCTGAAGCAGAAAAACCAGAACCTTTACTACAATAAGTCGGATTGGAGCTGAGAGTTATGGTTGTGCTCGGAGTTCCGTTAGCTGTCCAATTAGCTCCCCCTGTGGCCGAGTAATATTTTTCACCAGCAACAGGAGTTCCAGTGCAACCGGTAGCCGAATTACTGTCCACATTAATATAATAAGTAAAACCACTGGGTGGAGTCGATAAAGTAGCGTATTCTTTTGTGGTTCCATCAGGTAAAGTTCCAGATAACTTTAAGTTGGTAGAACCATTCGTGACAGTCAGTGTGTTACAACCCTCAGCACTAGCTATAGCCATAACATTATTTAATTGAGTTAGATCAGCTTTGGCGCGGGTAGCGTTGGCTTTTTGGCGGGCGCCAGCAATAACAAACGTAATAATTCCAGCCAGCACACCGATGATGGCGATAACCACCAACATTTCGATGAGAGTAAAAGCTCTCTTTTTGTTTTGCATTTTTTTCATTTTTTAGGTTAATTTTTAACTAAACGAAAAAACAAATAATTTTAACTTCTATATATTTTATATATTCCAAGAAAAAATAAAAGTTGTCAAGGAATTAGAAATTTTTCTCCTTGTACTCTTTTTCTGTCGGTATTTGAAAATCAATTAATTCTTGAATTGCAGGGGGTTTTTGACTGGGCTGATTGTCGAAAGAAAGCTCCTGATAGCTAATTTTAACGGTTCCAATTTCCGGAACTAACCAAACTGTCCAATCAGCTTCGACTAGGTGTTTTTCTTGACCAACCTGCTGTTTTTTAGTTAGAGTGATTTTTATTTTTTGGGCGGAAAAATTACCGGCAGGAACGTTGATTTCTTCTATGCCCAGTACTTCCCAATAAGTTTGCCAATCTTCTTTTATTTCTCGAGGTTTATCACTAGGATTTTCGGCAGTTGTGGATAAGTTGTTGAAAACTTTGCGATTGAGACAAAAATTCTCGACCCAATTGTTGCCTGCTGAAAAGTCTGAATCAAGCGGTAAAAAAAGATCTTGAGTCTTAGGATCACAAGGCTCAGTAATAATTTGCCCTTGGTTTTGAATCTCCCAGAAATTTAAATCGGATAATAAAATTTTATTATCTTGGCAAGCAACGTTTGATCTAACAGTCCAGTTATCCGGACCAGCTAATCGTCCATCTAAAAATGTTAAATTTTCTTCTGGCGCCGGAATGTCGAGAGTAAGTATTTTCTTCTGATCGCCTTCGGTTAATTGATAGCGCCAGTGAGAACCAGAAATAAAAGGAAAATAGCGACTTTGACAGAAAAGAGGTGCGGTAATGACATTTTTTTCTATCTCTTTTTGCAATTTCTGTTTTTCAATCGGGGTTAAAGTGTCGATTGGCGGTTGGCCGTGAATAATTTTATCAATAGTGGAGAAGCCTTCGTTCCAGTAGCTGAATAAGCCGACTTGAGCGACATCAGTGTACTTTATGAGTAAGGCTAGCAATAGGCTAACGATTAATATGAGGATAAAGTTGAAACGCATGAGAAATAAATTTTAAACTTTATTATATCAACCCCTTTGGCCTAAGAAGGCCACTTCCCCCCCAGCAGGGTGACTTCTCCACTAAAAATTGAAAATTCTTTTTACTAACACTCTATAGAAAAAATATAATTTATAATAATTGTAAGAAATTAAATTTCTCTTTTATAATAAACGGAAATAACTTTTGACATCATTATTTAATAATTTAACTGAAAAATGAAAATAAAAAACAAAAAAAGACGAATCATAGGAGCTTCGATGGCTTTTTGGCTTTTGGGAGGTCAATCGTTTCTGGCTCTATTGACCATCTCGACCTTATTTTTTAGTGGGAGCTCTTTGGCTCAAGCTTTTTCTTTTGACCGAGCAACTTTTAAAGATTTTCGCTATAGTACGGGGACTTTAAATTATTTGGAGAGGATTGATTTGAACAGTTTGGTTAATCAACCACTTAAAATACCGTTTACCAGTCAAAATCCGGAACAAATTCCGGGAGGCGATCAAGACTGGCTGATTGTTCATCCTCCGGTATTACTCAACCAAAATGCAACCATACCCCTAAGAGTTGATTATTTGTCTTCCGGTCCGGATATTAGTCGAGAAGATGCACAATTTGTGCAAGAAGTGGGAAATCAAATCAATACTATTGCTAATAATAATCCGGTATTGATTGAAATTGTCAAAAATTTGTTGGAAAGAAATTTACAAGTTTCCGTTAAAGATGAGTCAAGTTTACTATCTCTTCTTTTCCAGAAAGTTAAAGCGGCCGATACCACAGACAATTCACTTCTTTTAACGAGCAGTGAACAAAATTCCTTGGGCTTAACTAATTTAGACACAACCAATCCACAAGTCAGGCAGCTCCTAATGGTTATGTTTCTGTTGCTATTAAATAATCGATCATTGGCCACGTCGGTTAATCTTGATGAAACGGATTGCGTGAACAGCGGAGGACAATGGGTTAACGGAGCTTGTCAAAACGAACAGACGACTCTTTGTCAAAATAATGGAGGAATTTGGAAAAAATTTACCAATCAATGTTTGGCTGATCGCCAATTTTGCACTAATTCCGGTTTAAGTTGTACCGGTGTAACCAGCACTGATCCTTTTTACGGTTGCGCTTGCAAAACTGGTTCTTGTATCGACGAACAAGATGGTTCTTGTATTCCTCGCAGTGAGAGTAAGAGAGGTAAATGTGAAGGATCAAAAGGAACTTGGCAAGAGAGACCTTCTTCCAAGGAAGTTTGTTTGCAACAATGTGATACGACCGAAGCTGATTGTGCCTCGGCTTCGACTAGCGACTATACTCAAAGTTATGATTCTAATTTTTATAATAATGGAAATGATAATAGTTCGGCTAGTTTAACTTCGGCCGGTTGCAAATGCCCAGTTAACAAATGTCTTTCCTCAGCGGGAGAATGTATCGCCAAGGATGTCTCTAAGTTAGACGACGATAAAGACGGAGTGAATAATACCAACGATCGTTGTCCTAATACGCCTGCTGGCGAAACGGCTAATAATGTCGAAGGAAACGTCAATCGAGGTTGCTCCTGTTCGCAGTTGCAATCGATGGGTAAAATTGCTCAACCCCAATGTCCGCCCGACGGTTGCGAGAGCAACTATTTAGTGAAATATGATCGATCGGCTCTGAACAATATGGTTCTTTGCCAAAGTGGAGTTATTCAACAACAAAATACTAATTCCAACAGCGCTTGCCCAGTTATTTCTCGTTATCCCGAGGCTCAATGCAATCAGAATAACAATCAAAATCAAAATCAAAATAGCAACTTGGAGGATTTGTTGAAAAAAATGATGCAAGATAAAAACAAAAAAAAGGATCAAGGCAAGCAAAACCAAGGCGGTGGCAACGGTGGTAATCAAGGTAATCCGTCTCAACAACAACAGCAGCAACAACCCCAAGGAAATACCAATAATAACAATGATCTCAGCACGCTAGTTAAAAAGCAAGAAACCGGCAACGATCCTTCAGGAGTGGGAGCAGTTAACGCCGAAATAGACCGAGGAAGCGCCAAAAAACCATTTATTCTGCACGTCAGTCAATTTACCAAGATTTGTAATAGCAATACCTATGTTTTGACCAATGCCAAAGCAGCGGTTGGCAAATTTCGTAATAAACCGGTCGATAATAAACAAGCAGCTAGTAGTGGCCCAAATAAATTTAAAGGTTGCGGCCCGCAAGGTTGTCCGGTTGACAAAAATGCCAGAGATCAGGCCAATAAAGTTATCGACAGTGTTAAGGACTGGTCGAAGTATTCCAAAGAAACGGTCGACAAGATTAACGAATTAGTTAAAACTGATAAACCGGATAATAATACAGCTCAAACGATCAATAATCTTCTTACCAACGGTGCCGCTTCCACCAGCACCGGTCCGCAATTAGGTGAAGCGGGAAGTATGTTGAATGTGGGCAATGGCGATGTTTATTTCAAAGTGCCGGAGTGTAAAGAACTGGCTTCTTGCCATTGCTGCGCTTGTGGTTGTTGCGAAAAAGGCAAACCGGACGGTCAATGTGGTTGGGCTTTAGGCAAAGATTGCAAGGAGGGCAAATGTACTGGTGCCGCTTGTTTACAAAAAACGGTGGATAAATGTCAGGAGAAACAGGAAACAACCATTCAGTTGGATTTTGGCACAGGGGATGTATTTAAATGCTCCAACGAAGGCAGTCAAGCCAAGACTATTCAAGATAAATGTAAAACTTTTCAAGAAGATAAAGGTAAAAATTCTTTCCATAACGGTATTTGTAACTATGATTGTGGAGCGGCCAGTGTCGATCAAAATACCGGTTGTGGCGATAAAAAATACAGTGATTGTGAAATTATTATTCCCAGCGCTCAAAATAATCCGGTCAGATTTAACGTTAAAGGTTCTGAAGTTGTTGATAAAAATGACGGCGGTACAGCTAAGTTTACTAACCACGAAAAAGGTAGCTTATTGCAAGCCCAGCCTAATTCTTGGGCGGACGGTGGTTGGGTAAAAGAGCTGGAAGACAAAGAAGGCACTTGCTGCAAATGTATGGCGGAAAAAGACGTCAAACAGCCGGGAAATGCCAAACCGACTGATGATATTAAAAATGATCCTTTATGGGACACTTGGGATGAAGGTGTTACACCACCTGTCAAAATTACACCCAATACGGTTCCGCCAATCGGTCAGGTGCCAAACGCCGGAACAACTAGTACAGACAAAATTTCTGATGATCAGAGAAATGAAATTCTAAAAAGAGGCTGGAGCGATCCGGAACGCCAAGATTTAATTAATTACGAAAATTTAAGGAATAAAGAAAAAATAACGACTCCTCCTACTTTTGAGGATATGCGGAATGCCAAACAGTACAATAATTTTCTAGATAATAGTGGCCATGGTTGGATTTATAAATATGTTACCGGACCAACTTTTACCGAATGGAAAACTGATTCTTGGCTTAAAGAATATCAAAGATGGAATCCAAACTACACGAGAACCTTGGAGTAATAATTGCGATAAATTCGGATATACTCGAGAATCAGCTTGAATAGTCAAGATGGAATTGTTTTTTATTTCTTTAGAAAAAAATCCTTTTGAACTTAAACTCAAAACACATAAAGTGCAATCAAAAGTAGTCTATAAAGCTTGGAGCAGTAGAATATCTGGGGATTTAAGAGTAATTTGGGACTTTAATCAGGACAAAATAGGTGTTATAAATTTGCTAGATATTGGTGGCCATTCTGGAAAAAATAAAGTTTATTGAAAATAAAAATATGTTATTATAAAAAATAAAGTTTTGTTTTTAGTTTCGAACTTTTTCAACTTTTTGAATTTCTTTTTCTCAGTATCTAAATTTTTTTATGGGGTTTGCTACGCAAAACATAAAAAAATTTAGATACTGAGAAAAAGTAGTTGCCAAAAATGGCAAAAAAAGTTGAAAAAGTTCGAAGAAATAAGATTTTTTCATTTAATCTTTCTTTACATGTTTCTGCAAAACAAAAAGAAAAAAAATAGTTTAGTAAGATCTATTGGCATAGCTGTGGTGGCTTTTTTGCCTGTTTCGTCATTTATTTTGGCGGTTGTGATTGGTTTTTGGACGGAAAAAGCGCAAGCGGCAATAACTAATAAATTTCCGGACATCAAAGCGTACGCCAAAGTGATTAATATTCCCAGCTTTTTTGGTAAACCGGTGCGAATCCCTATCCCTTCAGATAATCCGGATAAAATTCCGGGGGGTGATCAAGATTTTCTTTATGTTTATCCACCTCAAATTTTATTGAATGTCAAAGCGAAAACGGCAGTTTCTTACCCGATTAAATCAGTTTATCTGGCTTCGGGCGGTTATATTAGCGCCGAAAAGGAGAAAACGGTTAAAGAAGGAGTAGAAAACTGGATTAATAATTGTTTTTGTAATCAACAGCAATTATTGAAAGATTTGAAAGATATTGTGGTTAATCGTTCAACGGAGCCAAAAAAAGTGAGCTATTTTGAATTTTTGCAAAGTGTTTTTCCGATTATCAAAGTTAAAGCGGCTGATGCGACCGCTACCGATACAACTGCGACCACGAGTAGCACGGACAGCACGGCTCAGCTGGAAGCTTTAATGAACTCTGATGATCCACAGGCCAAACAGATGCTGATGCTTTTGCTTCTCAATTTATTACTCTCGCAAAAATTAGCTGAAGCCAGTAATTTAGACAAAGATCAATGTTTGGCTCAAAGCGGAGAGTGGATCAACGAAACTTGTTATTTACCAACCAGCAATTCTGCGACTGGTGGAACGTCTACTGATACCGCGAACACCGCTGCTACTAAAACTAAGGCTTGCACCAACTCTAACGGTAAATGGAAAAGTTTTACTTCTTCCAAGAATCTTTGTTTGGCGCAGTGTGGTAAATCGGCCAGTAAATGTACGGGAACTAATCTTTCCGATTTTGAAGATGAATACGGAATTTATTTGAACGAGAATGATCCGAATTTGGCCGGTTGTCAGTGTGAAACTGGTCTTTGTGCCGATGTGGAGGGCAATTGTATCACTCAGGACAAAGGTCTTCTGGATGATGATGACGACGGAGTTTTAAATAAAGATGATCAATGTTTGAAAACGGCTGCCGGTGAAACGGTTAATACGGCAATTGGCGATGCCAACGCCGGTTGTTCTTGCTCCGACTTGGCCAAGAAAGGTAAAATTCGTCAGCAAGTAACTTGTCCCGCTAATGCTTGCGATGCCCAGTACATGGTGACTTATCCGCAGGGTGGATCAGACTCTTGTTCGAACGGAGTTGTTACCGCTTTTAACTGTACAGCAACGCGTACGGCTGATCAGACTTGTAATGATGCTTATCAACAAGAACAAGCTCAAAAACAACAACAAGATCAGCAGAAGCAACAGGCTTTGCAAGATTTATTGAAACAATTAATGGGCGGTGGCCAACAAGGCGGTGGTCAAGGAGGTGGCCAAGGCGGTGGTTGCGGCGGCGGTCAAGGCGGCGGACAACCCAGCAGTGGGCAACCCAGTAGCGGTGGTCCCAGTGGCGCCAGTCCCAGCAGTCCGGCAGCCACCACTCAAACACCAGCCCAGACGGCTCCGGCTCCAACAATTTCACAAAAACAGGATTTAACAACTGGTGATACAATGACAACAGCTACTGATCCAAAAAGTGGAGAGACAGTGGCACAATCGGTTACTCAGTACGATCCTTCTACTGGGAAAACCACAACGACAGACGTTACTTCTTCTGGACCATTAATGGATTCAACTAGTCAAGCAGGAACAACGCCCAATATGGATAATCTTTATGGAAAAGGTAGTTCTTTTGGAGAGTATCCCAACACAGTGGCAGGTACAACTCCGTTTAGTGATCCTAGCAACATTAAACAAGAGGGAACGGCTCCTTTTCAGCAGCAAATTACAGATTCTACTAAACCTGGAGACATTGGAAACAGCGGAAAACAGGGCCAAGCAGGTGATGATTGGGGTGGTTCTACCCCTCAAAATCCTTATGCTCCCGGTACTCCTGTCGAGAGTCTTCCTCCTAGTGCAAATACTCCTGATCCTAGTACCCAACCTCAGACCCAGCCTGCTCCTGACGCCCAAACTCCACAGTCTGAGACATTGAATTCCTATACAGACGATAAGGGTAGTATAACTGGATATGAAAAAGTTCAGACAGATCAAAATGGGAGCACAACGACCTATTATGATAAGGATGGTAATAAGATTAACGATAAGCCAGAAGGGACATTGAATAACCAGCCAGTTAATCCTAAAACAGGAGGGTCTTCTTCAGAAGGGACACCAATACCTGAAGGGACAGCTAGTGAGGCTGGCACAGGAATTGGAGGAGGTCCAGGACAAGTTAATACAGAGGCAGCTACAACAAATCAATCAATTTTAGATAATCCTCAAAGTGCTACGCCGGAGCAGTTAAATAGTGCTGTAAATGACGCAACAAACACTTTAAACGACCCAAGTTTTCAAGAAATGTTGAATAGTGGAGATGCTATGGCTCTTGGAAACGCGCAAGACATAGTAAACTCACCTGGTTTTCAGCAGGCAGTTGCCAATGGAGATGTAGCAGCTACCCAAGCAATGACAAACACAGTTAATTCCCCAACATTTCAAGATGCAGCTACTCAAGGTTTCGGAAATACTAGTCCATTGGGTGATAGCGGTTTTTGGACAGAAGGAAATGCTACTAATTCCGCAGGAACTACTTTAGGTCAAATGGGTTCGAGCGACCCAAATGCTTTTAATGGGGGCATTTTTGGTAGCTCTGAGAATATTCCAACTGGAGATGCTGGTGCCTCGACTTGGGGGACGGAAACGATGGGAGGGCAAAT
>JAJYBC010000032.1 GCA_021779255.1 bacterium
GACGAAAATGCTCAAGAAATTACTGAATACGAACAAAGTCTTTCCATTGAGCACAGTTTGGAAGAAGAATTGAAATTGATCAACGAAGCTTTAGAAAAAATAGCTAGCGGCAAATACGGTTTTTGCGAAAATTGTCAACAAGAAATTCCGTATGAAAGATTAGAGATCAGACCTCAAGCCGTTATGTGTATCGTCTGTAAATCGCAAAAAGAGCAAGAAAATTAAGAAAAATTATGAAAAAAAGCCTATCGACGCCAGGAAAGTTACCGGTAAAAGGGAAGTCAAAAAAACACTCAAAGCTGATCCCAAACCTGAAAAGATGTCAAAAAAGGAAAAGAAAGCCCGACTCGATAACGACAAAGAGATGGATTTATCAAAACATAAAATTGAAAGTTTGCTTCAAGAAGGCAGACAACGTGGTTTTGTAACGGAAGCCGAAATTTTGGAGGTTATTCCGGAAACCGAGGAACAGATAGAATTGATTGAAGAAATTTATAAAGAATTAATGGAAGCCGGAGTCGAAATAGTAGAAGGCGAAGCAGAATTTCTGGAAGAAGACAAGGTACGCAAAGAAGTTGAAACGGAAAAACAGAAAAAAGCCAAAAAACAATCAGCGGAAGAAGCCAGCGGGGGAGATACCATTCAAATGTATCTGCGAGAAATTGGCAAAGTTAGATTACTTTCTTCGGACGAAGAAGTTTCGCTGGCCAAGAGGATTGAGAAAGGCGATCGTCTTGCTAAACAACGATTAACTGAAGCAAACTTGCGTCTAGTGGTGAGTATCGCCAAAAAATACGTGGGACGTTCCAGCAGTCTTAACCTGCTTGATCTTATTCAAGAAGGTAATTTGGGTCTTTTTCGAGCTGTCGAAAAATTTGATTATCGCAAAGGTTATAAATTTTCCACTTACGCCACTTGGTGGATTCGTCAGGCCATTACTCGCGCTTTAGCTGATCAATCAAGGACTATTCGCATTCCTGTTCATATGGTAGAAACTATTAATAAATATACTCAAGCTAGTCGTCGATTGGTCCAAGAATTAGGTCGAGAACCTTTTCCCGAAGAAATTGCCGCCGAGCTCGGCATTGATACTGAGAGAGCTTTACATATCCAAAAAATTTCCCAAGAAACCATTTCTCTTGAAACCAGCGTTGGTGATAGTGATAATGAAGACACTACCGTTTTGGGTGATTTTATCCCCGACGAAGAAAACAATATGCCCACTCAAATTGCCAGTCATACTCTGCTTGGTGAACAATTACGAAGCGCTCTCAATGATCTGACTCCGCGAGAAAGAAAAATTTTAAGTATTCGTTTTGGTCTGGAAGACGGAGTTACTCGTACCTTAGAGGAAGTTGGTCATAAATTTGGCGTCACTCGGGAACGAATTCGTCAAATTGAAGCTAAAGCCTTGGAACGATTACGTAAACACGGCGTTTCGGAAAAATTAAAAGATTTTTAAATAAAAAAATGCAACAAAAAAAATTTGGGGGATTTACTCTAGTTGAAATGCTGGTGGTCATTGGAATTATCGGTATTTTGACCACTATGATTTTAGTTTCTGTCGGTCGTGTTCGTAAAAATGCCATTGATACTCGCCGAAAATCTAACGTGGAAGACGTTCGCGGAGCTATTACCATGTTTTACGCCGCCAAAAGTGTTTTTCCCACTGAAACCATCAATTGGTCCGATTCGGATATTAACCGGTGGAACAGTTTGGTCTCGACTCTTTCCACAGCCGGCTATCTTTCCAACACGATTGCTTCTGATGAGGATGGAGACGGCACAGCGGACTATATAGTTAATAAATGCACTTCTGTTTGCGCCATGCAACTTTGCACTGTTTGTATCCTCACGGATGGAGAAAGCTGTGTTAACGGAAAGTATTGTGTTGATGTTAAATAAATCAATAAAATAAAAAAAAGAAACTCCATTTGACAACCCCAAAATATTATTTTAATTTTAAATTAAAGAAGATTAATTTTTAATTTTGCAACGATGACAACGAAAGATGCTGAATTTGTCGAGTATGTGGTAAAATCCATTGTCGACCACACTGACGAAGTTAAAGCCGAACGTAAAGTTGACGAGATGGGAGTTCTAATTACTCTTAGTGTCCATGCGGATGATATGGGTATGGTTATTGGAAGAGACGGAAGTACCGCCAAAGCTCTACGAACACTTCTGAGAGTAGTAGGAGCCCGTAACAATGCTCGTGTTAATCTCAAAATCAGTGAACCTGAAGGTGGTAAGCGGTCCCGCGAATTTAGTCGCGACGGTCATCGAGATGAAAAGAGAGACGAAAAGAGAGAAGAACCGAAAGAAGATTTGGACGAAGTCGTTAATGATTTAAAATTATAAATAATAATCTTAATCTAAAAAATGAAAACACTCGAAAAGAAAAACAAAATGGCCTCCAAGCTGATGGTTTTTACCCCCGTAGCGCAAGCCGCTCTAACCACTCGGGCCAATGAAGCCACTAAAGCGGGAGTTTCCGGAGCTACCGATTTTTTCGGTCTAGCTTTGGCTTTTATCAATTTTGCCATTATGGGCGTTGGACTTCTGGGAGTTATTATGTTTATCTATGCCGGTTTTCAATATTTAACCGCTTCGGGCGATGAAACCAAAATTACTAAAGCCAAAAATACTTTACTTTACGCAGTTGTTGGTGTCGCTGTAGCTGTTTTAGGATTAGTCGCCGTCAGGACTGTCGATACTTATTTAGTTAGAGGAGGCGCCTAGAATCAAAGTTAATTTACTTATTACAATTACTTTGTGATGTTATTTAATATAGCTCAAGCTGAGGTTTATTTAAATGGGCCACAGCCTGCCACAGAAGCAACTGTAGGGGCGAGTAATTATTCGTCCCTACAGTCGTCGTCAATTCCTATCATCCTTTCTTGGATTTCCGCGTTGCTTGGACTAATTGGTTTTTTGTTGCTGATTATTACTTTTTTTCTTTATATTCTTGCTTCCGGTGATGAACAAAAAATGGCCAAAAGTCATAACGCGCTGGTAGGAAGCATTTTTTGTTTAATCGGGGCCTTAGTTTTTTATTTAATTGCTTATCATTTTTTGTAAAAGAAAGATTAAAAAATAAATTAGAAAAAGTATGCTATTAAAAAACAAAAAGGCTGCTCTCGCTTTTTTAGCGATGTTTTTAGGAGTTATAACTATCTATTTTCCAACTTTAGCCGCTAACTCCGGCGAAGGTTGGCAAATTCCTCAAAATACCAATTTACCCGATCGGCCAGTTGCGGATATCCTTCTTTCTATAATTGATTGGGCGATTATTTTGGTTGGTATTCTCGGCGTTATCATTTTTATTTATGCCGGCTTTATGTATTTAACTTCTCAGGGTGAAACTGACAAAATTGAACAAGCCAAAAAAATTCTTATTTGGGGAATAGTCGGTATCGTTGTTTCCGTTCTCGGTTTAATCGCTGTTAAAACAGTAGATGGTCTTTTACGCGGAGACGGGAGCACGGGTGGCGGAGGTGGTGGTGGAGCTTCAACTTCCTCTCCTTCTGACGGTGGCGCTATGCCAACCGCTCCAGGAATGTAAAGATAGACAGTTATAAATACTCAACTTTTTTGGTTTTATTTTTCTCAATCTTTTTGCCATATTCGGCAACTACTCTTCCAGACAATTTAAAGATTGAGAAAAATAAAACCAAAAAAATAAGAAATAATAACCAAAAAATATGTACCAAAAAATCAGAGACCGAATTGCCAAAAAAATTTATTTCTGGGAGGGAAGTGTGATGGGACCATGGGCGGGAGTAGGTAATTTACCCGACGATTCCAGCGGGGGTCACCCAATTGCCGAAGTTATTAAAAGATTTCTTAACTGGTTTCTCTATATTTTCGGCTTTTTGGCCATTATTTCCTTCATAATTGCCGGTTTTCTTTATTTTACCGCCCAAGGAGATCCTCGACAAATTGAACGAGCCAAAAAAGCAACTCTGTATGGAGTAATTGGCATTGTTGTCGGTTTAATTGGCTTAATTGCCATCACTACCATCGATTCTCTTTTGAGAGGCGGCGCTGGGCCAACCGGACAATAAGAAAATTATCATACTTCAAAATTTGAAATTACCGGAAAAATCTGTTATCATAAAGATGACAGATTTTTTATAATAATTTTTAAACAAGAAAAATGCTAGAACTTAATAAAGAAAATTTTAAGGCAGAAATTGAAGATCATAAAGGTGTTGCGATGGTTGATTTTTGGGCTTCGTGGTGTGGTCCGTGTCAAATGGCCACCCCCATTATGGAAAAAGTTTCCCAAGAAATGACTGGCAAAGCTAAATTCGCCAAGTTAAACGTTGATGACAATCAAGAACTCGCTTCTCGCTTTGGTGTGATGTCTATTCCAACTTTTGTTTTCTTTAAAGACGGACAAGAAGTTGATCGTCAAATCGGTTTACAAGGTGAAGAAGAAATTAAAGCCAACATTGAAAAATTATTAGAATAATAAAAATTCAAAAATTATCACGCTTGTATCTTCTATTTATTCAGGGTACAATACCAACAATCTGCTAAACACAAAAATTTGCCGCTTTAGCTCAACGGTAGAGCAACTGTTTTGTAAACAGTAGGTTGTTGGTTCAAATCCGACAAGCGGCTCTGACTAAAATACTTGTTTGACCTTAAAAATATTCGTTACTTAGACCATGAAAAAACAAATAATTGTTCCCCAAATTGAACAATTGTTAAACACTCTGGAAAAAGAGGCCGAAAGAAAAAAGAAAACCAAACAAACAATTTTTAAATTGGAAACTTCCGAGATTGCCGGCCAAATGGCTCTCTGGTATGAAAAAGTCCGCACTGCTGTTCAATATAAAGAGGAACATCTTCTTCGCCGAACGGCCGTTTTTCGTATTCTTAAAAGACTAATCAGTATTGAACAACGAAAAAAAGAACGAGAAATTGCTATTGTTTTTTTCTCGGAGTTGACTCTCGCCGGTTATATTCAACTTTCAGATGTTAATGATGAAAATTTTTTAGCCACCGAAGAAGTTATTAAAAAATATCTTAAAGCTTTGGTCTGCTTAGAGAAATTAGCCAAACAAACCCCTCAATCAATTGAAGCTAAGCGCTGGATTTTAAATTTAGCCTCCGAAGAAGTGGAAAATATCCTTAATCCTCAAAGAGAAAAAATGGCTTTGGTTTACGCCATTTACGAAATTTTAAGACCAAAGATAAAATTCGTACTCGATAAACCGCCTTTTCCTTTACCCGGTTCAAAGATGAGAGGTATCCAAAATTTGGCCGAAGAATATTTTGGAGTTGGATCATTAGTAGAACCTTTTGAAGATTCTTTCGCCCCAATTAAGAGACTGAAAGAAACTGAAAAAAACGTTCTAGAAAAAGAAAAACTGCTTAATATGATAACTTATCTAGCTATTTTCCGCAATTTACGTCGTTCTGACCGCACGATGCTTCGATCACTCGTTTTTAATATTTATTTTCCCGCTTGGACAAAAATTAAATCCGAAGAAGAAGAAAAAATTCGAGAAATTATGCAAGTTTTTCTTCGAAAAAGAATTGAAATGGAAGTTGTCGCTGAACATCCTTTGGTAGGTCGAATTCTTTTTCCGATTAAAAAATATATGCTTTGCGCTTCTTTTCTTTTCGAGGCTCTAATGGAAAATCCTGGTGAAGCCCGAGCTATAGTTAATCAAGAATTTCTCCTTCAACAAGAAATTAAACATAAATGTGAAATTCGTTACGAAGTCGAAAAAAATAAACTGCGAAAAAGAATTTTTCGTGGTTTCCTTTATGTTTTTTTAACTAAAATGCTAGTGGCCGCTATTTTAGAAATTCCCTACGAACTTTTCAAAAATACTAGCGGAATTCAATATCGATCTTTAATGATTAACTTACTTTTTCCACCATTTTTGCTAATAAGCATCGCTTCTTCAGCCAGAAAACCCGGTGAGGAAAATACCAAAGAAATCGTTAAAGGAGTGGAGACTTTGGTTTATTCCCAAAAACAGGAAGAAAATTTAAGAGAAATTATTGTAACTGACCGCGAAAACGCTTTAGCAGAGAGAGTTTTAGATCTTTTCTATATTTTAATTTTTGCTGGCGCTTTCTTCTCTCTCATAAAATTGCTTAGTTTTATAGGCTTTAACATTGTTGCGGGTGTCATTTTTGTTATTTTTGCCGGAACCGTAAGTTTTTTTGGCGCTTTAATTCGTCAATCAATTCGCGATTTAACCATTACCAAGGACAAAGAAGGTTTTTCCAGTTTACTTTTTGATACTATTCTTTTGCCCTTTGTCCGTTTTGGAAGATTACTTTCCGTTAAATTTTCCCGCGTTAACGTCTTTATTTTTATTTTAGATTTTCTTGTTGAAGCTCCTTTCAAATTTATCATTCGCGCTTTTGAAACTTGGATCGATTTTCTTCGCCGAAAAAGAGATGAGGTGGAAAGACAAATCGATTAAATTTAATTTTTAAAAAAATAATATGCCGACCAAAGATCACTCCAAAAAAATTATTAGTTTGTTATTAATGCTAGTCTTTTTTTCAGCTGTTTTTTATATTTATAAAAAAAACTTAGGCGGTCAATTGCTCGGTCAAAAAGGACAAAAGAATTTTACCCAAAATAGTAATTCCGCTCCCCAAAACATCAACACTAACTCTCAAATAACTTCTTCGGAACAAGATGTTGTTGAAGGCACTTTAGAATCAGATAATTCAAATAGCATTGAACCAGCCGATGGCCAAAGAAGTCCCGAAAAACCGGATGAAGCTCTGAGACAATCTATTATTAGCTATATCAATAAAAAACTTAACGAATTAGTCCCGCCGCCGGCTAAAGATCAGTGGGATATTCCTATTTTTTATTTTGTTGGCAACAGTCAAGTTTATCTTGAATTATATGGAGTTGATACTGATCTGGTTGGTTTAAAATTGCTCTATCGAGTTACAAAAGAAGGTAATAATTTTAAACTCGAAGAAGAGGCTCGTTACAAAGAATCTAAGGATGATTTTGTTCTTGCTTCCGGTAAAGATGATTTTCGCGATTACGTAAAAGAAGAATATGATTATAATGAAGACACCAGCCAATGGGAGAAGGTCGATGAATTCACGGAAAGCGACAATACGGATAATTTCAACGAAAATACTTCTTTTTCTAATGCTATCGTCAAATAAAAATTTATATCAATAAATAAATGTCTTCCGTCAAAATTAAAATTAATAATAGTGAATACTCTGTTGAGGCTAAAAGGAAAATTCTAAGTTTTTGTCGGGAGAAAGACCTTCCTGTTGCTTCTCTTTGTCAACATCCCGATTTTTTAAAAAGCGAAGCCGTTTGTCGCCTGTGTTTGGTTAAAGTTCGTTATTCCAACGAGGAAAATTTTCGTTTATTACCCAGTTGTGTCCTAGAAGCTGAGAAAGATATGGAGATTATCACTCAGGACTCAGAAATTATGCGGATTAGAAAAACCATTTTAGAGCTCCTTTTTTGGGAACACGCCGGCCAATGCGCTCATTGCTACCGCAATATGAATTGTGATTTGCAAAAGTTAGCTCTTGAATACGATATTGATGGTTTTCGTTTTTTACCAAAAGAATCCGAAATAGACGATCAAGAAGAACGGGAAAGACTGAGAGATCGACTAAGTCGAAAGATATTTGATACCGCCAATCCTTCGATCGCTCGTGATAATTCAAAATGTGTCGAGTGTCGCCGTTGTATTCAGGCCTGCGATAAAATTCAAAGCGTTAAAGCTCTAAATACTCAAAAAAGAGGTTGCCAAATGGGAGTGGGGACAGAATATTATACCCCTTTGGAATGTACTTTCTGCGGACAATGCGCCGTTCATTGCCCCACTGCCGCTATTATTGAAAAAAATGATTCGGTTGCAGTTTTAAAAGCCATAAAAAATCCTCGAAAAACTGTAATCGCTCAAGTCGCTCCCTCTGTTAGAGCTACTATCGGCGAAGAATTTGGTTTTTTACCGGGGACTTTAACTACCGGCAAAATGGTCGCTTCTCTACGAAAATGTGGCTTTGATTTTGTTTTTGACGTAATAACCGGAGCCGATTTTACTATCGTCGAAGAAAGTACCGAATTGATCAATAGAATCAACGAAAATAGCCCAAAACATCCTTTGCCTCTTTTCACCAGTTGTTGTCCGGCTTGGGTTCTCTTTTGCGAGCAAAATTATCCGGAAATTTTACCTTATCTTTCTTCTACTCGGTCCCCCCAACAAATGATGGGTTCTTTAGTCAAAACTTACTACGCCCAAAAAATTAAAGTTGATCCGACTAATATTGTTTTAGTCTCGATTATGCCTTGCACCGCTAAAAAATACGAGATTACAAGACCGGAATTTTCTTTGAATAATCAAGAGAAAAATGTAGATTATGTCTTGACGGTGAGAGAAATTGCTCATTTAATTAAAAATTTAAATATTCCTTTTGCCGAGATTAAAGATGAAGATTTTGATCCCGCTTTAGGAGTTTCTACCGGTGCCGGATTGATTTTTTCCGCTAGTGGCGGTGTAGCAGAAGCGGCACTTCGCACGGCCAGTTTCTATTTATCTGGTAAAAATCTCCCTACTCTGGAATTAAAAGAAATCAGAGGAATTAAAGGAGTTAAGGAAGCAAGCCTCAAACTGGGAGGAAAAAATCTTAAAATTGCAGTGGTACAGACTTTGCGCAACGCCCGAAAAATTGTTGAACAAGTTTTGAAAGACGACTCTCCTTATCATTTCATCGAAGTTATGGCTTGTCCGGGAGGATGTATCGGTGGTGGCGGACAACCGATTCCCGTCAACGATACCGTCAGAAAAGCCCGCATTAAATCCATCTACTTGGCCGACAAAAATTTTCCAATTCGCGAATCTCACAATAATCCGGTCGTTAAAGAAGTTTATCGCGATTTTCTCTATGCTCCGGGAAGTCGCAAAGCCGAGAAACTTCTCCACACTAAACATTATCCTTATTCCTTCCCTCTGCGCAAAAAACATCTGACAGATTTAAAAAATTAGCCAAAACTATGGATATTCTCTATCGAAAGAAAAAAAAGAACAGAAATAAATTTTTCGAGATTAACGAAAAAAAAATGGCTGTCAAATCAAAAAAATTTATTCCTCATCCCTTTCCTAAATCAACTTTCCCCAAAGAAACAATTTTGAATTGGAAAACTCCGGAATTTGTTTTTCACCGAAAATCTCCTCTTTGGTTTCTAGTCGGCGGTCTTTTCTTTTTTTCTTTAATCAGTTATTTCACGTACACTAAACAACTTATAGCCGCTTTTACTTTTCTTTTGCTTAGTGTGACTCTTTACTTGTTTTCTCAGAAAAAACCTCGACGAATTGATTGTTCTATATCCCACCAATTTATTAGTGTTGATGATAAAAAATATCTTTTTAAAGAAATTCACTCTTTTTGGATTTTCTATGAGCCACCTGATTTTAAAGTTATCAGTTTAAGACATAAAAAACCGTATTTGCCCTTTATTCAAATTCCTTTGGGAGAAACTAATCCGGCTGAAGTTCGCCATATTTTATTATCTTTTCTAACCGAAGAAGAGCAAGAAGAGACTTTCGACGATAAATTGGCACGTATAATAAAATTTTAATTTTTCTTATGGCTAAACAAAGATCCTTTATCGAAAGATGGTCAGAAGCAGTTGTTAAGAAAACTGTTTTCCTTTGGTTACCTTTCGTAGCCCTCAACAAAATTATCAAAAAAATTCGCAAAGGAAAATCGACCTAATAAATTATTTAATTTTTATTTTATGCGACGCATTTTTAAACAACTTTTGATTATTACAGTTTTTCTACTCTTTCTTGGCAGTCTGGCGGGACTTATTTGGTGGCTATCCCAGAAAAAACCTACCTGTTTCGACGGTCTTCAAAATGGAACGGAAGAAGGTATTGATTGTGGATTGGCTTGTGGTAATTCCTGCGGACCAAAAACTGACCCTATCAGTCCCATAGCTCTCGACAAAATTCAAGTTATTTTTAGTGGAGGGAAATGCGATATCGCTACCAAAATTATTAATCCCAACTCTTCTTACGGAGCGCAACATATTCCTTACCAAATTACTTGGGGTGGCTTTAGCAAGAAAGGTGAATTTTATATTTTCCCCAGTGAAGAAAGATTTTTAATCGACGCTAACATACCCTGTGATAGCACTCAAAGTCCCAAGGTTGAAATCGGCTCTCCCTCCGAATGGAAGTATTTTCGCGGATTCGAAAAACCGAATTTGGAAATGTCCAACAGTTCTTTCACCTATACCGACGGCCCTGATTTTGCTGAAGCCAAAGGAATAATTACCAATAAAAGCCCTTTTGATCTAAAAGAAATAGAGGTTTATGCCATCATCAAAAGTTCCAAAGAAGAAATCATCGCTATCAATAAAACCACTATTAACAGTTTAATGCACGGGGAAAACAGAGAATTTCGCGTTTTCTGGACCAGACCCTTTCCTTTGGGAGGGATCAGTTCTTTTTACACTACCGCTAATATTTTTGGTTCAGATAATTTTCTAAAAATTTACGGAGCCGAAAGCGCCAACCCGTAAGACTATAAATAAAATTCGGGCGAATTGCTAATTATTACTATTCTTATTAACAGTCGTGTTACTGTTTTTATTAATAGCAGTTGGACTTAAGCAACGCCCGTTAACAAGACATTTTCCGGCCGGACAGCCACAATTGCTATAAAAGTTTTGTTTATTGGAAGAAGTACATTTCACCGGTTGACATTTTTCTTGCTCTGCCTGACAAATATTATCGAAACGATACCAGAAGCCACCACCATCGATGCATTGGTCAACGTCGTTGACTACTCTCATAATATCGGCCAAGCGTAAACTATTCACGGGGTTATCCAAAGTAACTTCCGGTTTGTCAGCGATAATCGTAAACACTTGTTGATTTTTTTGCAACAAATGTTGCACAATCCCAGCCAGTTCTTGAAAGGCATCGTCCAAAGTGGTCGCTGCCATAGCTTTTGGCACAAAATGGACAGCGACCAAAGCGTCAAGCGCTCTTCGGATGGTTGGTCGATCAATATAAAGCAGATCCAGCTTATCGTCAGTTTTACCGACAACGGCAAAAGGTTTTTTTTGCCCCAAATACATCGATTCGATAATTAATATATCTTTTGGACCTAAGTTGGAAAAGAGTTTTGTTATATCGCTTAA
>JAJYBC010000033.1 GCA_021779255.1 bacterium
CGGCAGTCGGTCCTTTTTTTCGCAGTAAACTTTTAAATAAAAAGAAATAGCGTTTAACAGCGGATAATAAACCGTAGAGAAGGTAATGACCCGGAAAATCTCTGAACAAATTGAAATATTGGTTACGATGAATTAAAAATGATTTAAAGGGAGAATAGGCTTTTCCGGTTGCTGAGTGGTGATGGAGTATTCTTATTTGAGGAACAAAGACGGTTCCCCAAAGGCGCAAACGCATTCGAAAAGCTAAGTCGACGTCTTCATAATAGGCGAAATAAGAAGAAGCCAAAAATTCTTTTAGAGGTAAAATGCGTAAATTTTTATGGGGAATTGATTCTCTAATAATAGCTTCAAAAAGAAAATTAGATTGAATTCTTTTTTCTCTCTCTGTAAATTCAATCGCTGCAGATGGCTTAAACTCTTGTAAGATTGCGATTTTTTTGAAGGGCAAAACAGTATCAATTAAAGTTTTACGAAAATAAAGATTAGCCGCTCCGGTGGGGCCGAAGACCTCTTTTTCTTTGGTAAAAAATTTTTTTGAGTTACCAATGCCTCGGTTGATAGCGCTACCGTCCGGATAAATCTTAATACCGGCTGAATCAACTATCCCTTTGGCAAAATAATTTTCAATTAAAGGCGCTAAAGCGCCGACTCGCCATTCTTTTTGAGATAAAAAAGGAAAAAGTTTTTTATCTTCCAAATTTCTTTGATAATAATAATCAGCTTTTTCTTGCATTTTTTCGATGAAATCTTCCTCCGGTAAAGTGTCGTTATTCAAGAGAATAAAAAAATCAGGTTCCAAAAATTCGGTAATAAAATTTAAACCTAAGTTATTAGCCAAGGCAAAACCTTGATTTTCTTGGCAAAACAGTCCCCAAAGGGGAATGCCGACGTGATTGCTCTCGATAGTGGCTTGTTGCAAAAATTCTCTTGTTTTGTCGTTTGAGCCATTATCTACTACGACGATCCCAAACTCTCGGCTAGTTTGCTCTTTTAATTTACCTAGAGATTGCTTTAATAATTCTAAACCATTCCAAGTCACCATTACAACAATCGTGCGAATGTTTTTAATTTGATCGCGAGGCATAATTTTATTTTAAGGGAATAAGAATAATTAACGCTAAAGATGGGTATGTCGCAAATAACTTTTAATGAATTCCTCAATTTCTCCATCTAAAACAGAATTGACATTGGAAACAGAATAGCCACTGCGGTGGTCTTTTACCAAGGTATACGGATGTAAAACGTAGGAACGAATTTGACTACCGAAAGAAACGTCGCGTTGTTCACCTCGAAGCGAAGAAACTGATTGTTCTTTTTCTTCTTTTTGTTTTTTGAAAATTTTGGCTTTAAGAATACGAAGAGCCAACTCTTTATTCTGGAATTGACTTCTTTCGCTTTGGCAAGAAGCGGTTAAATTAGTTGGCAAGTGGGTAATTCTAACGGCTGAATCAGTTGTATTTACGTGTTGGCCACCAGGTCCTCCGGCGCGAAAAGTTTCTATTTTCAGATCTTTTTCTTCAATTTTTAAAGCGTCTTCGGGAATAAAGGGAATAACTTCCACTGAAGCGAAAGAAGTTTCACGACTTTTAGCTACGTTAAAGGGCGAAAGACGAACCAAACGATGAATTCCGTGTTCCCCTCGTAAAAAACCGTAAGGATAGGAACCACTAATCTTCAAGGAGACATTTTTAAGACCGCCTTCCTTTCCAACAGATTTTTCTACCATTTCAACGTGAAAATTATTTTTTTCCAAAAAACGTAGATACATTCGAAGTAACATTTCAGCCCAATCTTCTGCGTCAAGTCCTCCCGCTCCTGATTTAATCGTTAAAAAAGCCTCGCTTTGATCGAAAGGTTGGTCGAAAAAAAGAAGGGTTTCTTTCTCTTGAACTTTTTTCCAAAGGGCTAAAACCGTTTGATTCCACTTTTGCCAATTCACCGTTAGATCTTCTTGGCTCTCTTTTTCCATTAGGGTTAAGATTTCTTTTTCTTCGGTTAAATCTTTGATTTTTTGAGATAAATCTTCCCAAAAATTTAACTCATCTTCTTTATTTTTTATTTCCGCAAAAAGACTTTTGGCTTCCTTGGGGTTTTGCCAAAGATCTTTTTGTTCGAGGCCGTTTTTAAGTCGAGAAAGCTCTTCTTTTTGTTTATCAAAATCAAAAAAAGTGTTTAATTTTGTCCACGATTTAATCAGATTAGGCCAGCAATCATTATTTTTTTCTTCGGCTGAGAAAGATTGCATCGAATTGGTTAAATATATAACAAAAAATCGGTAATTGCTTTGACGATAATCTAATTAGTCTTTACCAACTTCCTCAATTGTTCCCTTCATATAAAAGTCTTGCTCGTTTTTATCATCATGGAGACCGTCAATAATTTCTTGGAAACCTTTAATCGTTTCTTCTCTTTTGACATATTTTCCGGTTCGACCGGTAAATTGCTCGGCCACGTGAAAAGGTTGGGAAAGGAATTTTTGAATTTTACGAGCTCTGGAAACAATTAATTTGTCGTCTTCGGATAATTCTTCCATACCCAAAATGGCGATGATATCTTGCAAATCCTTATATCTTTGTAAAATTCGTTGGACTTCGCGAGCAGTTTTATAATGTTCTTCGCCGACTACTTTGGGGTCTAAAATGGTCGAAAAAGAATCAAGCGGATCGACGGCCGGATAAATTCCTAATTCAGTCAAGGATCTAGAGAGAGAAACAGTAGAATCAAGGTGGCCAAAAGTGGTTGCTGGTGCCGGATCGGTCATATCGTCCGCCGGAACGTAAACGGCTTGAATTGAAGTAATGGAACCTTTTTTTGTAGATGTAATTCTTTCTTGCAAAGCGCCCATTTCTTCGGCCAAAGTTGGTTGATAACCAACAGCGGAAGGAATTCTACCTAAAAGAGCGGAAACTTCTGATCCCGCTTGAGTAAAACGAAAGATATTATCGATAAAAAGAAGCACGTCTTTATTTTCTTCGTCGCGAAAGTATTCAGCCATAGTTAAACCGGTTAGAGCTACTCGTTGTCTAGCCCCTGGTGGTTCGTTCATTTGCCCAAAAACTAAAGTTGTTTGTTTTAAAACACCAGAGTCTTTCATCTCATGGTAGAGGTCGTTACCTTCACGAGTTCTTTCGCCAACACCGGCAAAAACCGAAAAACCGCCGTGTTCAGAAGCAATGTTATGGATCAACTCTTGAATGATAACTGTTTTTCCCACTCCGGCTCCACCGAAAAGACCGACTTTTCCACCCTTAACAAAAGGACAAATCAAATCGATAACTTTAATACCGGTTTCGAATATTTCTGTCTTGGTTGATTGATCGATAAACTTAGGTGAGTCTCGGTGAATGGACATTTTTTGAGTCTCACTTAAAGCTCCTTGACCGTCAATAGTCTTCCCTAAAATATCAAACATTCGCCCGAGGGTTTTCTGACCCACGGGAACTTGAATAGAATTTCCAGTATCGAAAACTTCCAAGCCTCGTCTAAGACCATCAGTCGGTCCCATAGCAACCGCTCTAACTCGGCTGGCGCCTAAATGTTGGTGAACTTCCAAAATTAGCTCTTCGTCGCCATTTCTAACTGATAGCGCGTTATAAATAGCCGGCAATTTATTCCGATCGGGAAATTTAACGTCCACTACCGGCCCGATGATTTGAGAAATACTACCTACTTTTGTTTCAACTTTTGGAGACATAAAGATGAATTATTAATTTCTAATATGGGGGAAAGGCTAAACTCGGCGAGGCTTTTTTTGACGACAACCATTATGGGGAGTCGGCGTTAAATCTTTGATAGAATTGATAATAAATCCAGCATTGCTAAAAGCTCTGATCGAAGCTTCACGACCTCCTCCAACGCCCTTAACAAAAATTTTAACTTCTTTAATCCCAAAGCGAGCGGTTTTTTCAATTGTCTTCTGAGCGACTAGCGTAGCAGCGAAAGGAGTCGCTTTTTTGGGTCCTTTAAAATTAAGTGATCCGGCGCTTGACCAGCCCAAAACGCCACCGTTCAAATCGGTCATAGTGATCATCGTATTGTTATAAGAGCAGAGAATATAGACTTGAGCTCGGGGAACGTATTTTCTCTTTTGGGATTTTTTCTTGAAAGTGGCTTTAACTGCCGTTTCCGCTGATTTTTCTTCTTCTTTTCCCTCTGCTTTGGGAGCCTCGACGACCACCTTTTCCGTTGATTGAACTTCTACTTCTCCTTTTTCTTCCTTAACCATGATAATAACAAATTTAAATAATAAAGTTTAAGTTTTTTCTAATTTTCTCTTGCCACTGGTCATTGTACGTCGAACATTACCTCTAACTGTGCGGGAGTTAGTCTTGGTTTGCTGTCCGCGAACAGGTAAATTTCTAGCGTGACGGAGACCTCGATAGCAACTAATCTCTTTTAGACGTTTAATATGAGAAACAACTTCATAGCGTAATTCTCCTTCTGTTTTAAATTTTTCAATTTCTTTTTTTAAATCACTAATTTCGGCAGGACTAAGACTTTTAGCTCTTTTATTTTTGTCGATACCGGTTTTGGTCAGAATCGAATTACTGCGAGTTTTCCCGATGCCGTAAATATAAGTTAGGGCGATCTCCACTCTTTTATTCTCCGGAATATTAACTCCTACGATACGAGGCATGAAATAAAGATTAAATGTTTAATTAAAAGTTTTATCCAAAACAAAAACAATCGGCAAAAACAACCGAAATTTTCACAATTATATTTAACCTTGTCTTTGTTTATGTCGAGGATTTTTTTTGCAAATTATGTAAACTTTCTTTTTGCGTTTAACTACTTTGCAATCTCGACAAATAGGTTTTACGGAAGCTTTGACTTTCATGAAATTGATTATTTAACTAATTACAGTCTGCGCACAATTCTACCTTTTGTCAAGTCATAAGGGCTGATTTCCACTTGAACTTTGTCACCGGGGAGTAGTTTAATATAATTAACTCTCATCCTTCCGGAAATATGACAAAGAACTTCATGGCCGTTAGACAATTTGACTTGGAAAGTGGCATTTGGCAACGGCTCTAAAACTTCACCTTCAAACTTAACAATTTCTTTGTCCATGATATTCGATTGAATCGAAATGATTTAAAAAAACAGAAAACTTTTAATTTTCCTCTTACTACTCTATCGCTTATTTTTTATCTGTCAATAAATTAAGCCCGTTTTTTTCAAATAAAGCAATAATCTCTGTTTCAATTTCCGAAAATTTTAAATTTTCCTTGGGAGGGAAAGTTAAAATAAGAATTTTAAATCCGGGGGATAATCGAGATAAAATATGCGTAATAATCACATTACGAAGGCGTTTTTTGAATAAATTACGTTTGACGGCGTTGGGGAAATTTTTTTTGGAAACTTGGAGACCGATTTGACTGTTTTTTGCTTGTTGATCGCAAAGAAAAATTAAACTAAAAAAATTACCACGGACGCGTCGTCCTTGTTTAAAAACCCGAGTAAAATCAGAGCGAGAAAGACGATTTTTAGGAGGAAGCATAAAATAAATTAGATGTTAGAAACAGATTATTCTAGTATTCCTTTAATTCTTCTAATCCCAGCGCTAGTAGATTCTTCCTTGATAATTTTAAAATGACCCAATTCGCCGGTATTTTTAACGTGAGGTCCACCACAAATTTCTTTACTGAAAGGCTTTTGAGGATCTCCAATGGTAAAAACTTTAACTTTTTTTTCGTAACGATTTTGAAAAAAACCCAAAGCGCCATGTTGGATGGCTTCCTCATAGTTTGTCTCTAAAAAATTAAGAGGTAAAGCAGAATTTATGGCTGTATTAACAATCTCCTCTACTTTACGGATTTGTTCTAAACTCAGTTTTTGAGGATAAGAAAAATCAAAACGTAATCTCTCGGGGGTGATATTACTACCTTTTTGTTCGACTTTATCGCCCAACACTTGACGTAAAGCCGATTGTAATAAATGGGTAGCGGTGTGTAATTTAACGTTTTCGTAGCTGTCATCAATCAGACCACCTCGGAATCTTTTTTCCGCTCCTTGACGAGAAACTTGTTGGTGCTTTTTGAAAGCTTCTCGAAAGCTTTTTTCGTCGATAACAATTTGTTTCTCAGCCGCCAATTCCCGAGTGAGTTCCAAAGGAAAACCGTAGGTGGCAAAAAGTAAAAAAGCTTCTTCACCAGTGAGCGAACCTTTTTTTGAAATTTTTTCCCATTCTCTTAGCCCTTTGTCTAATGTTTGATGGAAGCGTTCTTCCTCTTTTTTCAATTCTTCCAAAATATAATTGAAATTACGTCCTAGTTCTGGATAAGTTTCAGCGTAATTTTCTACGATTACTCGAGCGATTTGTTCAAAAAAATTCTTATTTTCTAGCGGGATATTGAGTACTTTTTGATAACGAATAACTCGACGAATTAATTTACGCAAGACGTAACCATGTCCCAAGTTGGAGGGTTGAAGTCTGGAATCGTCACCCAATAAAAAAACCACGGCGCGCAAATGATCAGCTATGATTCGCATAGAGCGAGTAATTTTTTCGTCTTGGCCATAAGAAAGTTGGCTTTCCATCTCAATAATACGGATAATAGGTTGATATAAATCGGTTAAAAAAATATCTTTTTGACCGTTAAAAACGGCGCAAATTCTTTCTAAACCCATACCGGTGTCTACATTTTTTTGGCTTAAAGATATATATTTTCCGTTTTGAAGAGAATATTCCATAAAAACGTTGTTCCAAATTTCCCAAAAATTTTTATCATTAAAACCAATTCTTTCCTTTGCTAAATTAGGTTCTTGATTTCCCCAATAAAAAAATATTTCCGTATCGGGTCCTTGTGGTCCAGGGTGTTTACCCCCAGTCGGCCACCAATTTTCTGCTTTATCTAAAGGAAAAATACGAAAAGATGGTTTTAGATTATCATCAGCTGGTTCCAAAGTCTCTTCTCCATAGACTCGAGCGTCTAAACCGGCTTTGGCAAAAGCTTTTTTCCATAAAAAGATCGATTCTTCATCTCGTGGAGAATCCTTGTCCCCGGCAAAAATACTCACGTAAATTTTCTTGGGATCCAAGCCTAAACCTTCTTCTGCGGAAGTTAAAAAAAGAAAACTCCACTCAACGGAATCATTTTTAAAATAATCACCCAAGGACCAATTACCTAACATTTCAAAAAAAGTTGAGTGATTTTGATCGCCCACTTCATCAATATCGGTGAGGCGAACGCATTTTTGCGAATTAGCTAAACGTCGGCCGGCCGGATGTTTTTCGCCCATTAAATAAGGAACCAGCGGTTGCATACCGGCGGTAGTAAAAAGAACCGAGGGGTCGTTTTCTGGGACCAAGGAAGCTGATGAAAGAAGAGTATGCCCGCGATGTTTAAAAAATTTCAAAAAACGTTCTCTAATTTCTTTACTATTAAGTTTTATCATTTTCTTCGATTATTTAAATAAAAAGCTTTTCGGTTTTAATCTCAATTTTCTCTTCTTTTTTCTCTTCCTCTTTCGGTTTCTTTTCAATTTTTCCTTTTAAGCTTTGAACTTGCTCCATTTTGCTTCCCAAACGAGTTAAACGGCGAGAGCTGTCTTCGTATTTACTGTGAGTTTTGTTAATATGGCCGCCTAAAACTTCAAAATCTTTTTTGAATTTAGAATATTCCTTAGAAAGAACGCCTAAATAATCTAAAATTTTGTGAGCTTTTTTATTGACTTCTAAGCCACGTAAACCCATAGCAATCGTTGTTAAATAGGCATAAAGAGTGTTGGGTGAAACGGGAAAAACTTTATGTTGGTAAGCATATTCCAAGATACTTTTTTCGTCCGGCTGATCTTTAATAATTATCTCATAATAAACATTTTCGGCGGGGATGTACATCAAGGCAAAATCCAAAGTTTTTTCGTCCGGAATAATATATTTTTCAGAAATGCTTAAAATGTGTTTTTTAACATCGCCGGCAAATTCTCGACGTAGCTTTTTACGTTTTTCCTCGTCTTCGCATTTAATGATCTCAGTAAATTTACTGTGAGCGAATTTGGAATCAATGGCGAGCAGTCTCTCATCTTTTAATTTAAGAACGGCATCGGCAATAACTCCATTACGAAAAGAATATTGAAGAAAAAAGCCATCTTTGGGATAAATTTGTGATAATAAATTTTCCAAAGACAGCTCGCCTAGTAAACCGCGTAATTTTGGCGCTTTCAAAATTCTTTGGAGTTCGGCGATATCTTTACCGACGCTTTGAATACCTTTAGTTTCCTCAACCAATTTTAGGTGCGCATTAGCGACTTTATCCAAGCTTTCCGTATTTTTATTGAGGCGAGAATCGAGACTTTGAGTCATTGTAGCTAAATTTTTCTGAACGCTATCGTTAATCTGGTAAGTATTTTTATTGACTTGCTCGGCCATATGTTGGATATTAACGCCGACATTATTTTGCAAATTAGTTAAACTGGCGGTTAGTTGTCTAATTTGTTCCGAATTAACAGTTTGCCATTTCTCAAAAGCTTGTTTTTCTTCCAATTTAGCTTGATTCAGCTCAGCTAAATTTTTTTGTAAATCGCGAGAATCTTGAGTCTTTTTAAATAATAAAAGACCGATTCCAGCTAAAGTGAAAACTAGCACAGGAAAAATAACAGTATCCAGTTGCATAGATAAAATTTAGATTTTGACTATTTGATTATTTTTTCGCGGAATCTTTTTTAAGGTAAAATTTTTCTAGTGGTTCCTTCATTTTAGCGAGCAATTTTTCGGAGGTTTCTTCTTCCAGAACGCCACTCTCCTCAATTTCAGTCAGTAATTTGTCAGCTACTTGATCCAAATGAGAATGAAGAGCTTCTTCCGCCTCTTTGATTTTTTCGACGGGAATATCGTCAAGCAGACCTTGGTTGACAGCTAAAACAATAGCTACTTGTTGGCACATCGGTAGAGGCTGATATTGATCTTGTTTTAAAATTTCTACCAACCTTTTGCCTCGTTCAATTTGTTTGCGAGTACCTTCGTCCAAGTCGGAAGCAAACTGAACAAAAGCGGCCAATTCTCGAAATTGCGCCAAATCTAGACGCATTTTGCCCGCCACCTTTTTAATAGCTTTAGTTTGAGCGTCTGAACCAACCCGCGAGACCGAAAGGCCTACGTTAAGAGCAGGTTTGACTCCCTGATTAAACAATTCACTTTCTAGGTAAATTTGGCCATCAGTGATAGAAATAACATTAGTTGGAATATAGGCGGTAACATCTTCCGACTGAGTTTCTACGATTGGCAAAGCGGTTAAAGATCCGCCACCATTTTCTTGGTTAAGGCGAGCCGCTCTCTCTAAAAGACGAGAATGTAAATAGAAAATATCTCCTGGGTAAGCTTCTCGACCGGGTGGTCGTCGAAGAAGTAAGGATATTTGACGATAAGCCCAAGCGTGTTTGGAAAGATCGTCATAAACGACCAAAACATCTTTGCCCTGATCCATAAAATATTCACCCATAGTGCAACCGGAATACGGCGCCAAATAAGAGAGTGAAGCAGGATCGGATGAGCCGGCCAGAACAACAATAGTATGATCCATAGCGCCCATTTCTTTTAACTGACTTACAATCTTGGCAATTTTTGATTTTTTCTGACCGATGGCTACGTAGATGCAAATAACATTTTTACCTTTTTGATTAATAATAGTGTCAATGACAATAGAGGTCTTGCCTGTTTGACGATCACCGATAATCAATTCTCTTTGCCCGCGACCGATAGGGATCATCAAATCAATAGCTTTAATACCTGTTTCCAATGGCGTATCAACCGATTGACGAGTGATAACGCGCGGAGCAATTTTTTCTACGGGATAAAATTTTTCCGCTTTATAATTTTTTTCTCCGTCTAACGGTTGACCGAGAGGATCGAGAATCCGGCCGACTATCCCTTCGCCAACCGGAACAGATAAAACTTTACCGGTTGATTTAACGATGTCGCCTTCTTTAATTTTTTTCATATCACCTAAGATGATAGCTCCGACATTTTCCTCTTTGAGGTTTAAAACCACCGCTTGAACATTTTCTTGACCGATTTCAATCATTTCTGAAGCCATAACTTTATCCAGTCCGGAAATTAAAACCACTCCGTCTCCAACTTCAATAACGCGACCAATTTCTTGAATTTCCACTTCGCGACTAAAATTTTGAATTTCTTTTTTAAGAGTTTGAAGGATTTGATCCTTGGAATTGCTTTGAGAATTAGACATCTTAGGCGTATTAAAATAGTTATAATTTTTCGCTTAATTTTCGATCTAAACGATTGAATTGCGATCGGATAGTATTATTGTAAAGATGGTTTTGCCAAATAATCTTAGCACCACCGATTTCCTGAGGATTAATTTCCCAATCAACCGAATCTTCCGCTAAAGTCAAAGATTCTTTTAGATGGTCTTTGTCGGAGTTATTAGCCACCAAGATGCTGATTTTTTCTTTTCTACGTTCAATTTCTTCGTTCAACAATTGCAACAATTTGGGCATTTCCGACTCTCGGTGATGTCTTTTAAGTGTTTTTAGCCAATTAGTAATAATTTCTTTCTGTAATTCGGAAGAAGATTCGTTTTCTAAAAGCTCCAGAACCGATTGAAGATAATTTTTTAAGGTAAACATAAGATTAGGATTTTAGATTAGATTTTTTGTCGATAGCGGAATTAATTTCCTTGATCCAAAGTTGTTTATCTTGATTATCTACCTTTTGAGTCAAAAATTTAGCGGCAATCTCAACAATCAGAGGACTTACTTCCCGAAGAACTTCTTCTCCTATTTTTTTCTTTTCCGCTTCTATATAATCTCGAGTTTCTTTTTTCTGAGTCTCGATTTCTCTTTTGGCCTTTTCCAATAAATCACCCTTTCTTTCATCGCTTTCTTTCTTGGCTTTGAGAAGCATGGC